>JADFNY010000045.1 GCA_022563115.1 Acidobacteriota bacterium
AGGCGGTGGGCGTCGACCGCGAGCGCGATCTGGGCCACGGTCGCCGGCTCGATGCTGACGCCGAACCAACTCATCAGGGCGCGCAGGGCGGCGATGACGATGGCGCTCGAACCCGACAGGCCGACCTGGATCGGCACGTTGGTCTCGTAGCTCATGCGAAAGCGCTGGCGGATGTCGTCCTCGGCGAGATCCAAACTCTCCCGGCAATGGTCGGCGAACTCCACCAGGGTCGCTCGAAGGAGCCGCAGTCCGTCCTCGCAACCTCGCTTCGACAGCGCGTCGGCGGCGCCGTCGAAGCTGTCGAAGACCAGCAGGTCGGTGTCGCCGGGCACGATCTCGAGCCGCTCGGCCGCCTCGACGGTCACCTGGGCGCGGAAGTCGCGAACCGAAGCGGCGATCACCTTGCCGCCGTAGCCGTCCGATGGATTGCCGAGAAGCCCGGCGCGCGCGTACGCCGCTCCAACCGCCCGTCTCATGGCGAGGCGATCCAAAACACACCGGCGATCAACGCCGCGACCCAAACCCAGGCGAAGGCGAACCCGGCTCCACCCACGAAGCTCGGGTAGCGGAGCTCGAAGTCGGGATGATCGATGATCTTCCGCCCCGGCCTGGGCTCCGAGCCTTCCGGAACTTCGAAGGGAGCCAACGGCGTCGGTTCCTTTCGGTCCACGGGCGTGTGCAAGGCGCGATAGAGCCGCTCGAGGCGGGATCGCTCGACCGGCTGCGTCAACAGGCTGACGACGATCATGGTTACCAACCCGCACGACAGGTAGGCGAGCATCTGCACCGGCAACCGCACGGCGCCGTCGAAGACTATCGAAGCAGGGAGGTGATCGACGGCGAAGGCGTTGACGTCGAAGACGGCGGCGAACGCATTTCCGCTCACCAGGGCCACGAAGAAGGCAACCAGCGTCGACGCCCAGGCCCCGGCCACGGTGGCGCGGCGCCAGAAGATCCCGATCCAGAACGGAATCCCCATCATCGCCTGGACCTTCCAGAAGGTCTCGAGCCCGGTGATGACGCTGTCGAGGAAGATGGCGTACGCGACCGAGAGGATGACGAGGGCGGCGGCGCCGAGGCGCCCGATCCAGACGTAGTGCGCCCCGGAACGTCCCGGAGCCAGGAACGGACGATAGATGTTCTCGGTGAACAGGGCCGAGCCGGAGATCATCCAAGCGTCGCACGACGACATCACCGCGGCGAGCATCGACGCCAGGAAGATCCCCAATAGTCCGGGGGCCACCAGCGGCAGCAAGTCGCGCGCCATGAGCCCGTAGGTTTGATCGATCTCGGCGGCGCTCGTCATCCCCGGGTAGAGGACGATGGCGCACAACCCCGTGAACGTCCACGCCACCGTGCAGAACCGTTTCAGCATGTTGCCGTAGGTGAAGCCGACGCGCCCGTCCATCTCGGTCTCGCCGGCTGCCGAGACCGCCATCGAGTGGGGCTGGGTGGAGTTTCCCACCAGCCCGTTGAGCGCCACCACGGCGATGTAAAAGACGGTGATGTCGCCTGCGGTGACGAGGGCGAACATCTCCGGATCTCCGATCGTGTCGCGCAACCCCGATAACCCGCCGACGGCATCAAGGGCGAACGGCAGAAGGAGAAAGGAAAGGACAACGGTCATGATCCCCTGGACGAAGTCGGTGATGATCGCCGCGGTGAGTCCGCCGGCGACGCCGTAGAGGGTGAACAAGACGATGATCGTGACGATGGCCGTAACCTCGCCGATGGCGCCGCCGCTCACCGCGGTGATCATGGCGCCGGTGCCCTTGAGCATGGTGGCGAGGGTGACCACCAGCTGCAACACCGCGACCCCGGCGAACAACCCGGCGACCGAGCGCGCGTAGCGGAGCTCGAAATAGTCGCCGGTGGTCAACGCCCGCATACGGCGAAACACCGGGGCGATGAGCCAGTAGAAGGGGGTCGCGAACAACCAGATCCACTGCAGCCAGATCCCCGATAGCCCGCTGGTGTACGTCTTCGAGGCCACCGAGACCGCTTGGTCGGTGTGGGTCCCGGCGCCGAAGGCGAAGAACAACATGAACGTCTTCTTGAAGCGGCGCCCGCCCATGAAGAAATCGTCCGGGCTCTTCACCCAACGGGCCGCCCATACTCCCGCCCCGGTGATTCCCAGCACGTAGACGGCGAGGACGATCCAGTCGAGAAGCTGCACGCCTAGCAGGCCGTGGTGAACGTGTGACGGGTTGGGCGCGCGGGTCTTGCGGGCGAGGGCAAGGCGGGCCCGCTAGCTTTGCATGGCGGCGATCACGCCGCGCATGTAGGCGAAGGACTGCTTCATGCCGGGGAGTGGATCATCGGCGTCGATCTCGTACTCGAGGTTCACGTAGCCGGCGTAGTCCATCTTCTCGAGCTGGCGGAAGATCGCCGGCACCGGAATCCTCCCCTCGCCGACGATGCACTGGCTGGCCGCCGAGCTCAGGTCGCCGAGGTCCTTCATGTGCATGTCGAGCGCCCGGTCGCCGCACATGTCGAGCACCTCGACCAGATCGATGCCGGTGCGCGCCGTGTGGCCGACGTCGACGCACACCCCGACCCGAGGATCCATGTCCTCGATGACCGGGAGCACGTCCTGGGGGCCGGGGAAATGGATGTCTGTAGGTCCGTGCACATGGACGGCGACCTCGATGTCGTACTCCTTCACGAAGCGCTCGATACGGGGCAACGTCTGCGCCGTCGGGGCGATCACCATCAGCGGCATGCCGCTGAGGCGGGCGTACTCGAAGTAGCCGCGGATGTCGTCGTCATCGTCCTGCTGCAGCGTGATCGTGCCGCCGCCGACGATCTGCAATCCGGCGTCTTCGAAGATACGGCGCCCGGCGACGAGCTCCTCGGGCGAGCTCTCGTAGGGCTGGTGGAACGACTTGATGTTGATGTACGGCGTACCGAGCTCGCCGACCGCCTGGATCACGTACTGGCGCGGAAACTGGCGTAGCGAGTAGCTGGCGACACCGAGGCGGATCGGGCCTTGCGCCGCGGCAACCAAGCCACCCTCGACCGGGAGCTCGTGCCCGGCCAAACCGGCGGCATGAACCGGGGACGCCAAGCCGGCCGCGCCCCGGGCCGCCGCACCTCCCGGAAGGATCAGAGCCGCCCCCACTGCCGCCGTGCCGATCAAGAAATCACGTCGCGATCGATCGGTCATCCCCACACCTTGGGCTCCCAGCCGGGCTCATATTCGCGGCTCCAATAGCCCATGGCCTCACGATCGTCGATGATGTGGCCGTTCGACGGGTCGCAATGGAGCGCACGGCCGGTGCGCTGCGCGATGTTCCCCAGGTGGCACAACAGGCTGCTCCTTTGACCATCGTCCACCGGGGCGTTGGGGGGCTCGTTGCCGCGGATGCTCTCGAGGAAGTTGTTGATGTGCAGCGCGGTCATATTGCCGCCGCCGCGTAGATCGAGCGGTGAGCCGGTCTGGCCCTGGATGTTGCGTTTGACCTCGTTGTTGTCGCGGTCGTAGACGACGTAGCCGCTACGATCGATGATCACCGTGCCCTCTTCCCCGTGGATCGACACGCCGCGACTACGGCCCTCGATCGGGCGCCCGTTGCAACTACGCCCCTCCCAGGTGATCGATGTACGACCCTCGAACTCGTACGAGGCGACCTGGGTGTCGTACATCTCCCAGTCGTCGTCGAAGTGGAAGCGACCGCCCGCGGAGGTGACGCGACTCGGGTAGTCGACCTGCAGCGCCCAGCGACACACATCGATCTCGTGGGTGCCGTTGTTGTTGATCTCCGCGGTGCCCCAGCGCCAGAACCAGTGCCAGTTGTAGTGCACGACGTTGTCCCGATATGGCGTCCGTGGCGCCGGACCCTGCCAGAGCTCGTAGTCGAGCCAGTCGGGCACCGCGGCGGTGCGGCCGTGGCCGATCGAGCCCCGCGTGTTGGCGTACCAGGCGCGGGCGAAGTACGGCCGGCCGATGATGCCGTCGTGGATCTCGCCGATGATCTCGATCGTGCGCGGCGCCGAGCGCTGTTGGTTACCCATCTGGACGATACGGTCGTGCGCGTGCAGACCCTCCGCCAACAACTCCCCCTCGCGGGCGTTGTGGCCGCACGGCTTCTCGACATAGACGTGCTTGCCGGCCTGCAGCGCCAGCAACGTCGCCGGCGCGTGCCAGTGATCCGGGGCCGCGATCACCAGGGCGTCGACGTCGTCGTCATCGAGGGCACGGCGGAAGTCACCGATTCCCTGCGGCGTACGTTGCTGATGGTTCGCTACCGAGGCTACGGTCTTCTCCACCGCCCGCGAGTCGACGTCGCAGACGTAGGCGACCTCGGCCCCGGCGGCCTGCGCGAAGGTCTGCGCCAACACGTCGCCGCGGCTGTTGACCCCCATGACGGCGACGTTGATGCGCTGGCTCGGCGCGTTCTGCCCGTAGAGGGCCGGAATGCGGCCCAGGGCGCTGATGCCGACGCCCGCCACGGCGCTCTGCTTGAGAAAACGGCGGCGGCTGTTGCCGCCGGGCCGGCTCGGGGTCACCTTGGTGTCGGAGTTTGGTGTTTTCATTCAGGCCTCGCTCAGTGGGTTTCGGGCGGCGGCAGCTCTCGAATCTTGATGCTGCGGAACCAGATGTCGTCGCCGTGGTCTTGAAGGACGATGTGCCCTGCCCGCCGATCTGCGAATCCTTCGATCGACGCGTACTTGCTGGCCGCGAGCAGCGCCGCGAACTCGTCCGAAGCGAGGTCGAACTCCAACACCTTGGCGCCGTTGAGCCAATGCTCGCCATGCCCGCCCCTGAAGACCAGGCGCGCTTCGTTGAACTCGCCGACCGGCCGAAGCTGTTTCTGGGACGACGGCCCGATCAGGTCGTACATCGCCGCTGCCGTGCGGTTGGGACCAAGTTGGGCGTCGGGGTGCGCATCGTCGTCGATAATCTGGTACTCGAATCCGAGCGCCGCGTGCCGCGGCGGAGCGGACATCGACATGTCCTCGGAGACGTTGTACTTGATGCCGCTGTTGGCGCCCGGCGCGACCTTCCACTCGAGCACCAGCTCGAAGTTCTCGAAGGTTTCGACGGTCATGATGTCGCCGCCCTCGAGCGGCTGCCCGTCGGGGGCGGTGGGCACGTTGCCGCTCGAAACCTTGTGAATGGTGCCGTCGGCGACCACCCAATGCTCCTGGGGGATCGCGTCGCGGCCGAGCCCCCGCCAGCCGTCGAACGTGGCGCCGTCAAAGAGCAGCTTCCACCCGGCCGCTTCCTCGGCGGCGGTCAACTGGTTCGGCGCCGTCGAGGTTTCCGCCACCGATGGCGTTGCAGCGTCGGGTACCGGCAACTCCGGTTGGCCGGTCCCGCAGGCCGCCATCGCGAACGTGACAAGCAAGACCGCGGCGCAACGAATGAGCTTCATCGTATCTGTCCTTGGATCGTGGCCGAAGAAACGTGAGCAACGAAATCGATTCCCTCGGCCGCGTCCGCTGCGATCGATTCGTGAGGCACTGGGGCGCGTTTCATCCCGGTATCTTGATCTTCAGGGTCACGCGCCTCAAGGGAAATCGACGGCTCAGCCGACGATTATGCCGGCTGATCACAAAAGTCGTTGGAAATCAGTGAGCGACGCGTCAGTCGCGGCGTAGGGCCCTCACCGGGTCGATGCGCGCGGCGCGGTAGGCCGGGTAGGCACCGCCGATCCAAGAGATGACGATGGCGAAGGCCACCGCCGCGCCCGCCAGCCACGGCGGCATCCTGAAGATGGCGACAAATTCCACGCCTGCCGGAACGACGAACTCGTACAGGAGGTAGTTACCGAGATGCGTCGCCAGCCAAGCGCCCGCCAGACCGAGAGTCCCGCCCATCAAACCGATCGTCATCGCCTCGACGAAATAAATGCGGCGGACATCGCGCTCGCTCGCGCCAATCGCGACCAGGATCCCGATCTCGCGCGTTCGCTCGAGCATCGAGGTGAGCATCGTGTTGGCGATGCCCAGCGTCGCGACGAGAAGTCCCGCGCCGCCCAACAGCGCCATGATCGAGTCGAAGATCCACAGAAAGTTTTTTGCCTCTTCGAGGTCGTCGGCGAACGATTGAACTTCGTAGCCCATCTCCTCGATCGAAAGTCGAAGATCCTCGGCTGCCTCGGGAGAGCTGCCGCGGACAAAGACCGAGCTATACCCCTGCTCCGTCTCGCCCCGATCGTAGAGCTCCATGAGCGTCGAGAAGCCCAGGGTCGGCAGCTGCTTGCCGAGGTCGAGCGACACGATGGCGTCGCCGCGGCCGATTGCGTTCCCCCAAAAGAAGTTGAGCTCGGGACGTATTCCGACAATCGGGAGCCGCAGGATGTTGTCCTCGAACTCGGCACGGACGTTTTCGGAAGTGGCGAGCGAACGAATCATCCGCGCGCGGTTGAACGTCGTGGAGACGATCTCGAGCTCGTGGCCGAGTAGCTCGGAGGCGGCAACGGGGAGCAGCTCGTCGTCACCGTTGCCGGCCTCGGCGTCGTCGAGTGCGCCACCGTCGACAACGCGCACGTCGAGGTCTCGCAACAGGGCCTGCGACACGACGACGCCCGGGCCGTCCCCAGGCGAGGGGAACGTCCCGTAGGCCATCTTGTCGAGGGGTGGGTGCTGACCGACCTCCAGGGGGATCGCCAGCAGGAACGTCGTTGTTTCCGAGGAGCCCAGCCGCACCCGCACGGGGAAACGTAGCTCCGGGTAGAGCATCTCGATGCCCGGCAGGGCGCTGATCCGGTCGTACGCCTCCTCGGTCAAATGGTTCACCGAGCGCGCTATCCGGCCGCGCTCGTCCTCCTCTTCAACGATCTTGGGTCGAACGTTAAGTGTCGCGAAGAGGTTCTGGCTTATGAAATCCTCGTTTGCCCACTCCTCGAGCCCGGCGCCGAGCGAGACCATGGTAACGAGAAACCCCACGCCGATGACGACGCCCATCACCGTCAGCGAGCTGCGCAGGCGGGAGCGCCAGAGGTTCTCGAGGGCGTGCAACAACAGGTCGAACAAGCTCATCACCGGGTGTCCGTGATCTCCTCCGTAATCTGCCCGTCGTGGAGCCGCAGGACCCGGTCGGAGACCTTTCGCGCCATTGCCTCGTCGTGCGACACCATCACGATCGTGCTGTCCAGCTCACGGTTGAGTTGCAGGAGCAGGGCCATGATTTCCTCTGACGTGGTGCTGTCGAGGTTCCCCGTCGGCTCGTCGGCGAGCAGGATCTCGGGGTCGTTGGCAAGCGCCCGGGCGATGGCGACGCGCTGGGCTTCGCCCCCAGACAGCTCGTCGGGCCGGTGGTCGGCCCTCTCCGCGAGCCCGACCCGATCGAGAAGCTCCCGCGCCCGCTGCTTGCGCTCGCGCCTGGGCCGCCCCGCGAAGGCCATGGGCATGGAAACGTTGTCGATGGCGTCACGGCTCGGCAGCAAGTTGAACGACTGGAAGACCATGCCGACGGTGAACCGCCGATGCAGCGCCAGCTCGTGCCGGCTCATGGTCGAGAGCTCCTTGTCTTTGATGCGGATCGATCCTTCGGAGACCCTGTCGAGCCCGCCCAACAGGTTCAGCAGCGTCGATTTACCGGACCCTGAGCGGCCGACGATCGACAAGAACTCGCCGGCGCGGATGTCGAACGAGAGTCCGTTCAGTGCGAAGATGTTCTTGGTGCCCCGTCTGTAGCTCTTGCGGATATCGAGGGCTCTTACGATCTCGGTCATTTGTTCCTTTTAGTCGTAGCTGGTATCCGTTGCAATGGGTTCCGTCGTTCGAACCCATGATTTCGGCAAGAAGTTGCCAACGCGTGACGTTCGCATGACATTGGTTCCGGAGGGCGACGCTACACTGGCGCTCGTCAGCTTTGAAACGCCGGGTTTGAAAAATGTCGACACGGGTGAAGCGGCGCCGAATATTACTATTGCTTCTGGTGGTGACCTTACCTTGCGCGGTGGTCATCGGCCTGGGCCTGCGGACGCTCGGGCAGGAGCGAGAGCTCGCGGAGAAGCGCTTGTCGGACGAACGCGCTCGCCTGGAGCAAGACATTGGGGCCGGGTTGGCGCAAGAGCTGGCGGAGGAGGCCGGGGGCGGCAAAGATGTTCTTGCCCTCGCGATCCATGAAGGGTCGGTTCAGCCGCCGTGGCAGGCGATCCGTGTTCGCGACGCCGGCGAACGCTTTCGATCCACGATCCGGCGGGGCGAAACAGAGGAGTTCGCCCGCGATGACCCCACCACTGCCTTGGTTGCCTATCGCCGCGCCGCGGCGGTTGCTGAGACTCCCTTCGAGACCGCGACGGCGCTGCTGGCCGTGGCCCGCGTCCAAGCCAAGCTGGCGAGGCGCTCCGAGGCGATCGACTTGTACGCGGAGCTACTGGAAACGCCCGGGGCGACCGTCGACGAGGACGGCATTCCGTTCGCCCTGTACGCCGCGACCCGCCTCGGTGACCTGGAATCGTCGAGCCCTACGGTAGTTTCCCGCCTGCAACGAGTCGACCTGGCGGGGGCCTGGCTGCGGCCCGAGGCGACCTACATGCTCCGCAGCGCCGTCGGCACGCTGCCAAAGGGCGATGCGGTCGAGGCGTTGGCCAGGCGCGTCGATCAACGCATTGATGTGATCGAGGTCGTCATGGCGTTGCTGGACGCCGAGCAATCGGGGCCTGGGTTCTGGGCGCGCCCTGTGCCGAGCGACGGAGCTGAACCCCAGTGGCGTCTCGACGCCGGCGACCGCTGGTTGGTAGCGGCGCTCGGGGGCGTCGAGGAACCGCGAGTGGTCATCGTGCCCACCGCGGCAGTCTTCGGGCGGGTCGAGCGCAGCGAGAAGCTCGCCGGAGGACGGCTCGGAGCCTTTCGGATCGTGGCGCGGGGCGCCAACGAGGAGCCTCTGGACCCGCGCTTCCCCGATCTCGCGGTGCGCTTCGACAACGTCGACGACCTGGTGGCGTCGGACCTGAGACCGCAGCTGACCTTTTACCTCGTCACGCTCCTTTTGGTCATTGCCCTGACGCTATTCGGCGGGTTGCTTCTGTGGCGCGACGTGCGCCGCGACGTCGAGATGGCCGAGATGCGCTCGCAGTTCGTCTCGTCGGTTTCACACGAGCTCCGCACGCCCCTGACATCGATCCGGATGTTTGCCGAGACGCTGCGTGACAGACCCAGCGGAGCCGAGGCTCCCGCAGACGACTTTCTGGAGATCATCATCGGCGAGAGCGAGCGGCTGACGCGGCTCCTGGACAACGTCCTGAACTTCTCGAAGATCGAGCGCGGTTCCAAGATCTACCATCTGGACTCGATGCGGCTGGAGGAGGCGGTCGAGTCAGCGCGCCGAGCGCTGGCCTTTTCGCTCGAGCAACACGGCTTCGAGCTGATAGTCGATGTGGAGGAGGGCCTTCCTCTGGCCCATGCCGATCGTGACGCCATCGAACAGGCGGTGCTCAATCTCTTGACCAACGCCGTCAAGTACTCGAACGGCGAGCGGCGCATAGAGCTTTGCCTGCGGCGCGACGGTCAATTCGGGGCGATCGAGGTCACCGACCATGGGATCGGCATTCGGCCGGAGGATCGTGAGCGGATCTTCGAACCCTTTTACCGGGTGAAGCACCCTCAGTTGGAGCACGTTCCGGGAACCGGGCTCGGCCTGGCCCTTGTTCGCCACATCGCCGACGCGCACCAGGGAGACGTGACGGTAGAGAGCTCTCCGGGGCAGGGAAGCACCTTTCGCCTGCGGATTCCTTTAGAGGGCATTGACGCATGACCCGGGTGCTGGTTGTCGAGGATGATCCTTCGATTCGACGGGGCTTGGTGATGAACCTCGAAACCGAGGGCTACGAGGTGTCGAGCACCGCAGACGGGGCCGACGGCTACCGGCTTGTCCAAGATCAGAGCCCCGACCTTGTCGTGCTCGACCTCATGCTGCCCAGCCTGAGTGGCTACGAGCTCTGCAAGAAGCTGCGCGACGAGGGCTCGACGGTGCCGATCATCATGCTGACGGCGCGCGGCGAGGAATCCGACCGGGTGCTCGGCCTCGATCTGGGCGCCGACGACTACGTCACCAAGCCGTTCTCGGTGCGTGAGCTCATGGCCAGGATCCGTGCGGTGCTGCGGCGTACCAATGCCGAGGGCGCCTTGCCGGACGATCTCCGCTTCGACGACGTCGAGATCGACTTCTTGGGCTTCGAGGCGCGCAAATCCGGTGTGCGCATAGAGATGACCCGCAAGGAATTCGGCCTGCTTCGCTACCTGGTGGCGAGGTCGGGGGAGGTGGTGACCCGCGACGAGCTCCTCGACGAAGTCTGGGGCTACAAGAGCTACCCGGAGAGTCGCACCGTCGATAACCACATCGCCAACCTGCGCGGCAAAGTCGAAGCGGATCCGACGAATCCTCGATACCTGATCACCGTGCGCGGCGTCGGCTACAAGTGGCTCCCCCAGCGCGATGGATGAAGACGTGAAGCCTACGTTGCAAGAACGTGACACGAAATGTACGGCTATTTTGCCTGCCACGTACGCTGAGCCGACCACCTGGCGACGCCGTTCGCGCAGCTTCCTGTTCATGGGTTTCCAAAAACCAAAACACAGGGGACGATTTGTCATGCGAGTGATCGTTTATGTGTCGATGATCTTGACGTTGGCGTATGGCGTCGTGGTGGCGCAGCAGGTTTCGGCGCAAACCGCGCACGACCTCTACCAGAGCGCCCTGGTTCATGAGCGCGCGGTCGGCGATCTCGACGCGGCCGTCGATACCTACCGGCACATCGTCCAGATGCACGTCGTTGATCGCGAACTGGGAGCGAGGGCCCTGTTGGGGTTGGGACGCTGCCTGCAGAAACAGGGCAGCGCCGAGGCCCGCTCGGTCTACGAGCAAGTGATCCGCGACTACCCCGATCAAGAAAACGCGGTCGCCGTGGCGCGCGAGAACCTGAGCGAGGTCGATTCGAGGCCGGTTGGCGCGGCCGTTGGCGCTTCCTTGCAGGCCCCGGTTCTGCGGCGGTTGCCGCCGGTCGCCGATGCTCCGGAAGGGACGGAGCATATGAGCGTGATCGGTGGTCCGATCTTCGGGGGAGAGCTCAACGCCGCCGAAGATACGGCGCTGGTCTACCTGGTCCAGGAGGACTCCGGCAACGTCGACCTGGCCCTCTATGACCTCGCCGAGCGGACCTTCGCCCCGTTCTTCCGCCGCCACTACTTCCCCCCCGACAACGAGTACGAGATCGGCCTTCCCTATCACGCGATTTGGGGGCACGACGAGTCGTACTGGGTGCTCGCGGAGGTCTGGTTAGACGGCACGTCGCAACTTCTCAAGGTACTTCCCGACGGCTCCTACACGGTGTTGTTCCATCAAATGACCCCGAAGGGCCACTTGCTCCCGTTGATCCCCCTCGGCTGGTTGCCCGACGGCGGGCTGGTTGTCACGGACTTCCTCGAGGGATACACGGCGCGCATCGCCGTGCTGCCGCCGGGCGGCGAGACCCTTCGGGTGCTGACGACGTTCGACGCCAGGGACGGCGGGCCGGAGTCGGGTTTTCCGAGGCTATCGCCGGATGGTGAGCTCATTGCCTTCGTCGAGAACGGTGACATCTTCACGATCGATACCCGCGGCACCGTAAAGCATCAGCTCACCGATCACCCGGCCGTGGATGGTCAGCCGCGCTGGTCGCCCGACGGCTCCCGCATCGTTTTTCTGAGCCGCCGCGGTGCATCACCGGGCCTCTGGGCGCTGAAGATCGATGATGGACGCGCGGTCAGCGACCCCGAGTTCGTCATGCCGATCTTCGGCCGCGTCACGCTCAACAACTGGTCGGGGCGGGGGCTGCGCTACGTCAGCGACCTGGGCGCCGACGACGTTCGTTCGGTCCCGTTCGACGTGGCCGCCGGCGAGATCTCAGGGCCAGCGGAGATCGTCGACTATGCCGCGACGGGGACGAATCGGAGCCCGGTCTGGTCGCCACGCGGCGACGCCCTGGCGTTTCTCTCGAGGCCGACGCCGAACACGGAGGTCGTGGTACTCCCCGAGGACGGGAGCGCGCCCGCGATCTATCCCATACGGATCCCGGGCTCGCGGTTCTACCAGCTCAACAACTTCCGCTGGCTTCCCGACGCGAGCGGCTTCTCGTTCTTCGCGCGGGACGAGGCCAACGGCCTCTGGCTGGCCGAGCTGTCGCGGGATTCGGGCGAGTTGGAGCTCTCGACGCTGCCGCGGCTTCCGCTACCCAACAGCATGGAGTGGAAGCACGATGGTTCGGGGTTCCTCTACGCGGCGAGCGCTAATCCCGAGAACGTCGCCGGTCTGACCCGAACCGACGTCATCGAGCACGACGTGGCTAGCGGCCGAGAACGCGTCGTCTGGCAGACGCCCGGCCTCGGTCACGTGCGCGGCCTCGACCTGTCCCCGGACGGCAGCCGGTTGCTGTTTTCTTACGCGCCGGTCTCGGGAAGGCGAACGCTGTGGAGCATCGACCTGAAGACAAACGAGGCGACCGACTACAAGGTCAACGGCGCCTTTGGCTCCTGGTCGCCCGACGGCCGTTGGATCGCCTTCGTCTTCAAGGGATCGCTCTACGTGATGCCGGCCGGCGGAGGCTTGCCCGATCGTGTCGATCTGGGTGGCCTGCAGGCCTTGGGCACGCCCTCGTGGTCTCCAGACGGCGGGCGCATCACCGTCGGCAGCGGCTTCGACCTCACCCAGGCGTGGCGGATCGAGCAGCTCGAGGAGGCGATCCGCGAGGCCGAAGCCCGCTCCGCCCGCAACTGAGCCGTCGGTAAACATGATGGCTCGACCGGCGTTGTTGTTGGCTGTCTGGCTGGGGGTAACGGCGGCGATCGTGAGCGGCGATCCGCTCCCGCAAACCCCGGCCGCCTTCCCCGGTGCCCGAGGAGCGAAGGCTTCCTCGTCGACCGATGCCTCGGAGAAGCAGACCGCCGGGCCACGGAGCAGCCACAATCGCCCGGCGTTCTGGATCCCGAGCGGTCTCGACGACTACGTTCCGGTGCCGCTGGACAACCAAGCCACGGCTGCCAAGGTCGATCTGGGCGCGCGGTTGTTCTTCGATCCCATACTGTCGGCGGACGGTGAGACCTCGTGTGCTACGTGCCACCTGCCCGACCTTGCGTTTACCGACGGCCGCCCGCTAGCGGTCGGTGTGTACGGTCGCGTCGGGCGGCGGAACGTCCCGACGATCCTGAACCGGGGCTACGGCAAGAGCTTCTTCTGGGACGGGCGGGTTGCCAGCCTCGAAGCGCAGGCGCGCGACGCGATCGAGGGGCGCGAGGACCTCGGTTTGCCGATCGAAGACGCCGTGGTGCGGTTGCGGGAAGAGGCGAGCTATCGAGCTGAATTCCGCAACGCTTTCGACCCGGGCGCCGGCGATGGCTTCCGATCGGAAGGTAACGCGGCCCATGACGCGGACACACGAGGGCCATCGATCACGGCACAGCGCGTGACCCAAGCGCTGGCGACGTTTGTTCGTTCGCAGATGGCGGGCGACAGCTTTCGCGATCGCTATCGGAGCGGTGACTGGACGGCGATGTCGGCGGCGGCGCTGCGGGGCTTGGACGTCTTCGCGTTGCGTGGGCGCTGCCTCGGTTGCCACCTGGGGCCGCTGTCTACCGACGAGAAGTTCCACAACACGGGCGTGAGTTGGGGTGCGGATCCTGGCCGCCAAAAGATCACCGGGTACGAGTCTGATCGCGGTCGGTTCAAGACGCCGAGCCTGCGCAACGTGGCGCTCACCGCCCCCTACATGCACGACGGCAGCATCGCGACGTTGGAAGAGGCGGTGGAATTCTACGATCAAGGCGGGAATCCGAACCCGAACCTCGACCCGTTCATTGCACCCCTACACCTGACCGATCGGCAGAAGGCCGACCTGGTAGCGTTCCTGGAGGCGCTCACCTCTGTCGATCTGGCGGGAGGTCGTTAGCCCGAACATCTAATGCCCGTAGCCGTCGATCACGATCGTCTGACCGTTGATCCCCTCGGCGTCCTTTCCGCAGAGCATCAGCACCGCGTGGGCGATCTCTTGCGGACGGATCAGCCGCCCCTGGGGACTCAGCGACGCGATGCGCTCAAGAGCCTCCTCCGGCGTCGCCCCGGTCTTCTCCGAGATACGCGCCACCGCTTGCTCGCTCATCGGTGTGTCCACGTAGCT
>JADFNY010000371.1 GCA_022563115.1 Acidobacteriota bacterium
CCATCCGGTAGCGCACCATTGCGGTCGCAAAGCCGATAGATATCAGCACCAGGACGGCGATCCCCGTGGGGCCAGAGCCGCCGGTTCCCAGCCAGCAGCCGGAGGTCCAGGCAACGGCGAGCGGGCAGAGAGGCGCGCGTCGGGTCAGGGCCCGTAGGGACTGAAGGGCGGCAGGCCGAGAGCCGCAAGCGTCTCGGGGGCCAGGAGCTCTTGCAGCTCGGCGTGCAGCCGGCTCTCGAGAGCGCTGGCGCTGTGGTCGATCGAACGGGCTCCAACGCCGCCGCCGGCGGCCGTGCGCTCGAGCTCGTCGAGCTCGTCGGCGGCGGCGATGAGATGAGCCGCTGCGGCGTCGTCCACGTCGTCGGCGGCGGAGCGGCAAGCTGCAGAAACGATACGCAAGTGCGCCGATGCGGCGGGCAATCCCGGGGTCGCGGGGTCTCCGCCACGGTTTCCGCTTCGCTGAGCGCCACGATAGTCCTGCCATGCTGCCTGGACCTCCTGCTCGCAATAGCCCAACGAGTTGATGCGATCGGGGCGCGGCCCGGAAGCAGCGAAACGATCGAAAGTCTGGTTAATGCCGCGCAGCACGACGCGCAGCGGGATGCCGCTCTCGTGCCATTTCTCGAGAAGTTGCCAGTCCTTCGGTGAGAGCACGAGCGGACCGCCGCGGCGGCGGCCGAAATGCTCCTCGACGCGGGCGAAATACTGCTCGTCAGCCGGTTCGGACATTACCCTCTCTACCCATGAGACGGCCGCCGCGGGTTGATTTCATCGGCCCGGGGCGGTTGTCATGGAACGTCGATCCAATCGGCGATCGGGCCGGGCGCTTCGACGGCCGAGGCGCCGGCGTCCAACCAGGCAGCCACCGCGTTGGTGCAATCGATGAGCCGAATGCAGCAGGCCTCGTACGCTTCCGCGTCGGCGCCCATCGGATCGGGGATCTCCGTCCTGTCCGCTGGATCCCCGTAGGGATCAGCGCTCTCGCGGGTGGCGCCGGTCGCCGGGACAAAGGCACCCAGGAGCCAGATGCGCGCCGTCGCTGTCGGCACCAAGGCGGCGGCCTCGAGCGCTTGGCGGCGCGACATCGTGAAGACGTAGTCGCTGCGGCGCAACACGCCGACGGTCAGCGGCGAGGAGCGCTGCCGCGAGATGTCGAGGCCGGCGAGGTGGGCGACGGCGTCACGGGACCCGACGGTGGGAGGATCGTCGCCGCTCGCGTGGGTCCCCGCGGAGATGACCTCCCACTGGTCGGGGGGGAGCCGGTGGCGCAGGAGAGCCTCGGCCATCGGGCTGCGGCACAGATTCCCGAAGCACACGACGAGGACGGTTTGGCGGGGCGAAGACTCGGGGGAAGGCATGATTGTCCAGAAAAGCTAACATGGTGGTTTCGGTCGCAGGCGCTGGCCCCGACAGGGGTGTACGGCGGCCGGCGGGACCGTTTCTGTTTCCGGGACGTAGGGTCATGTCCGCTCGACGCATCTCCGAAGCCGCCGTAGCCGCGCGCCAGCCGATCTCGATCCGCGGCGCGAGGATGCACAACCTCAAGGGCATCGACGTCGACATACCCAGCCAGAGGCTGGTGGTGATTACCGGTGTCTCGGGCTCGGGCAAGTCGAGCCTCGCCTTCGACACGCTGTACGCCGAGGGGCAGCGTCGCTACGTCGAGTCGCTGTCCGCCTACGCGCGGCAGTTCCTCGAGCGCATGGAGAAGCCGGCCGTTGACGCCATCGAAGGTGTCTGCCCGGCGGTCGCCATACAGCAGAAGGTGCCACCGCGCAGCTCGCGGTCGACGGTGGCGACCACGACCGAGGTTCACGACTACCTGCGATTGCTGTTCGCCCGGGTCGGACACACCGTATGCCCCTCGTGCGGGGAGGTTGTCCGTGCCGATGCTCCAGCCGCGGCGGTCGACGCACTGCTCGACGCGGCTCCTCTGCAACGCGTCGTGATCACCTTTCGGGCCCACCTGCCGGGGGCGATCAAGGGCCGAAAAGAGGTGCTGCTAGGTTTGCTGCAGCAGGGTTTTCGACGCCTCTGGCACGAGGAGGAGACGCTCGAGGTGTCGGTGGGCTCGTTGCAGGAGGTAGCCAAGGCGCTGGGCAGCGGCCCCGTCGACGTCATCGTCGATCGATCGAAGCTCGACCGCGAGGCCCGCGATCGCCTCGTCGACTCGATGGAGATCGCCTTCAACGAGGGCGACGGGAGGGCCACCGCGTTCGTCGCCGACGATGGCGAAGAGTCGGACGCGAATGAGCATCCGTTTGACCGCCGCTTCCGCTGCTCGAGGTGCGATCTGGACTTTCTGCAGCCCGAGCCGCGCCTTTTCTCGTTCAACAACCCCTACGGTGCCTGCCCCGAGTGCAAGGGCTTCGGCAACATCATCGAGGTCGATCTCGACAAGGTAGTTCCTGACAAGACGGTGAGCCTCGAGGACGGCGCCATCGAACCGTGGGACAAGGCGAGCCGCGGGCGTTGGCGCCAACGACTGCGGGACTTCTGCGGCGCGCGTGAGATCCCGATGGACGTTCCCTGGCAGGAATTGGAGGCCTCCGAGCGGCGCGCCGTCCTCGAGGGCTCCGACGGCTTTGCGGGGGTGCTCGGTTTCTTCGAACGGCTCAAGAAAAAGAACTACCGTCTGCACGTGCGGGTTCTGCTAGCCCGCTACCGAGGCTACGTCGCCTGCCTCGCCTGTAAGGGTACGCGGCTGCGGAGCGAGGCCCTGAACGTCCAGGTCGGCGGGCTGACCCTGGGGGAAATCTTGGCGATGAGCATCGAGCGCGCCGAGCTGTTCTTCCGCGCGCTCGATCTTTCGGACGCCGATGAGGCGGTTGCAGAACGGCTGTTGACGGAGATTCGCTTCCGGCTCGCGTACCTGGTCGAGGTAGGGGTCGGGTACCTGACGTTGGACCGGCTCACCGGGACGCTCTCGGCGGGCGAGGCCCAGCGCATCAACCTGGCCACCTGCCTGGGCTCCTCGCTGGTCGGCGCGATGTACATTCTCGACGAGCCCAGCATCGGCCTGCACCCGCGCGACAACGAGCGCTTGATCGGTATTCTGCGGCGCTTGCGCGACCTTGGCAACAGCGTCATCGTCGTCGAGCACGATCGCGAGATGATCGAGGTCGCCGACCATCTCATCGACCTCGGCCCGGGGGCCGGCGAACGCGGCGGCGATCTCGTGTTCGAAGGACCACCGCAGGAGTTGGCGACGGCGAGCGGGTTGACCGCGGAGTACATGCGCGGCGACAAGCGCATCCCGCAACCGCCGTGCGTGCGCCCGGCGTCGGGGCACCTCGAGGTGGTCGGAGCGCGCGAACACAACCTGAAGGACCTCGACGTCAAGATCCCTCTCGGCGTGCTGTGCTGCATCACGGGGGTGTCGGGCTCGGGAAAGAGCACCCTGATCCACGATGTGCTGCACGGCGGCCTGCGGCAGCGCATGGGCCCGTGGAAGGAGAAGATCGGCGACCACGATCGCATCGAGGGCGTGGATCAAGTCGATCGTGTGGTGCTCGTTGACCAATCACCGATCGGGCGATCCTCACGCTCGAATGCGGTCACCTATCTCAAGGCGTTCGATGGCATCCGGGCGGCCTTCGCCAGGACACGCGAGGCGCAGACGCGAGGCTTCGCCGCCGGGCACTTCTCGTTCAACGTCGCCGGAGGCCGGTGTGATGCCTGTGAGGGGAGCGGCGAGGTGATCGTGGAGATGCAGTTCCTGCCCGATGTCAGCCTGCCCTGTGAAGAGTGCGAGGGTAGCCGCTACCGGGCCGATACGCTGGACGTCGAGTACCGCGG
>JADFNY010000372.1 GCA_022563115.1 Acidobacteriota bacterium
CTCCGCACCAGCATGGGGTTCACCCGCGAGATGACGGCCGTCTGGGGCCTTCCGTTCCTCGCTGCTTCGGCGATCAACCGGCTATACGGCCCGGGTACGACTTCGATCTCGAGTCCCGAGGCCAAGCTCTTCCCGGGGCTGATCGCCGCCGCTTTGGCGCTCGTCGGCGCCGCCTGGTATCTGTGGGCCCGCAGCCCGGCGCCGGAAAAATCGAGGCGCGCCGCACGCGAGCTGACCTATCGTGGCCTCGGCTGGGTGGCGTTCGTCACCGTTGTGGCCATCATTTCGATTCTTACCTGGGGTGGGTTCAGCGGCCAGGTTTTCTCGATTCCGGTGAGCTCGACCTCCTTGAGGAATCCGCTGCTGATCATCGGCGCCTGTTTGGTGGGGCGGACGGTCCTGCGGTCGCGCCACGAGCAGCTGCGGGTGCTGACCCGGAACGCCTGGGGCAACGAGGTTTTCTACATCGGCCTCCTGGTCGTCGTGGCGGTGTTGTCGATGGGCGGCGAAGGTCCGTACCGCCTCCTGTACGACTACGTTCCCGGGTTCAGCGGGATCCGAGCCGTACCGCGCATCCACATCCTCACCATGCTCGGCCTCTCGATGCTCGCCGCCTTCGGCGTCATGCGGCTGCGCACCAGGTTTCCGTCGCTCGGCCGAGTGCTTGCCATGACGCTGGTGTTGCTCATCTGCGTCGAGTATTTGTCGGTGCCGATTCCGATGATCGTTGTCGACGACGTTCCGGCGGTCTACGCGTGGTTGGCCGAGCAGCCGGGGGATTTTGCCGTCATGCAGTACCCGCTGGGTTTCAACGACGATCGCCAAGTGCGGTATTCCATCCAGTATCAGTACAACTCGAGGCTGCACGGCAAGAAACTGGTGAATGGATACAGTGGCTTTTTCAGCCCCGTTTTTGCCGCGCTTGACGACCGGGCAGAGGTTTTCCCCTCCGATCGGACGGTGACCGACCTCGAAGCGCTCGGGGTGCGATACGTCGTCGTCGACCAGGCTTACTACCACCACCGCGCCATAGCGATCCGACAGAATCTGTGGACCCTCGAGCCCCGCATGGTGCGCGTCGCTGAGCTGGGCGACTACCTCGTGTACGAGCTCGCAGCCCCCTGGCAGACGCGCGATCAGGTGTACGAGAATCTCGCCGCGGTCGAAGCGCGGGCGCGGCCGATCGATCGCGGCGGCTGGGTGATTCGCGGCGATGGGTACGAGGACGAGAAGCTGGCGGCGGACGGCGATCCGGAGACCCGGTGGAAGACCGCCCTGCAGACGGTCGGGATGGGCTTCGAAGTGGACTTGGGACGGACCCACGAGGTCGTCGGGATCAACATGGGTCTGGGTCGTTTCGTGCGCGACTATCCATTCGGTTTCCGTGTCGAGGTGTCGCGCGACGGCGACGCATGGCAAACCGTCGCGCAGGAAAGCGAATATCTTCTGCCTATCACCGAATTCCTCCGGCCGTTCGATATCCGCGTGCCGGCGCGCTTCGATGCCGTCGATGCACGCTTCGTGAGGGTGCTGATCAGCGAGCCCCGCCCCGACCACGTGTGGTCGATTACCGAGTTCGACGTCCTGACGCCGAATCGTTAGCAGGCCCTACTGCGGCACGTACCCCGGACCCCGTACGATGCGCCCGGGAAGCGCGCCGGTGTGCTCGCCCTCGCGCACCACCACGGTGCCGTTGACCAGCACCCAACGCACGCCCAGCGAAACCTGGTGCGGTTGCTCGTAGGTCGCTAGGTCGCCGATCGTCGCCGGGTTGAACAGCACCAGGTCGGCGAAATAGCCCTCGCGCAGCAGCCCGCGGTCGCGGATCGACAGGCGGTTTGCGACCGCCGAGGTCATCTTGCGGATGGCTTCCTCGAGCGGCATGATGCGCTCCTCACGGACGTACTTGCCGAGGATGCGGGGGAACGTGCCGTAGGCGCGCGGGTGGGTCAGCGCCCCGGATCTCGTGGGGTCGGCGCCGCCGGCGTCGGTGCCGAACTTCATCCACGGCTGCGCCAGCTGCAGGGCGACGTTCTCCTCGCTCATCATGAAGTAGATCGTGCTGGGGTCGCCTTCCTCTGAAACGATCAGGTCGATGAGCGCGTCGACCCATTCCTTACCCATCGCGGTGGCGATGTCCGACAGGTACATGCCGGCGTACTGCCGGTTTTCTTCCTTGCGGAGGCGAAGGATCAAGACGCCGTCGGGGCCGGTGAGCGAACAGAAATTCTCCCACACCGTCTTCTGGTTGAGGATCTCGTCGCGGATCGTGGCCCGCATTTCGGGGTCGGTGAGGTTGTCGAACAGCTTGCCGTCGGCCGACGCCCACGGAGGCATACAGGCGTTCAGCCCGGTGCTGCCGGCGGTGTACGGGTACATGTTGGCCTGGATGTCGAGGCCCTCGGCCCGCGCCGCCTCGATGCGGGCGATGGCGAGCTCGGCCTTGTACCAGTTGCGGCGACCGGCCGCCTTGAGATGGAAGATCTCGACCGCCACGCCACCCTCGCGCCCGATGCGGATCGCCTCGTCGATGGCTTCGAGGAAGGTGTCGGCCTCGGAGCGCAGGTGGCTGATGTAGACGCCTCCATGGGGCGCCATCTCGTCGGCCATTGCGATCAGCTCTGCCGTCGTCGCGAAGTTGCCGGGCGGGTAGACGAGCGCGGTCGCAAGCCCGAAAGCTCCGTCGATCATGGCGTCGCGAACGAGGGCGCGCATTTGGGCGAGCTGCTCGGGGTTCGGTGCCCCCTGCGCATCGCCCATCACCCAGCGGCGCACGCTCGAGCCGCCGATGAACGAGCCGAAGTTGGGCGAGGCGCCGTGCTCCTGCATTGCGGCGAGCCACTCGTCGAAGGCGCGCGGGCCGCGAAAGTCGGCCCCTGGCGCGTTGCTCGTGCCCTCGCCCATGATCTCGGTCGTGATGCCCTGGGTGATCTTGCTGATCACCCGGCCGTCACCGTTGAGAAACTGGGCCCGCGAATGGCTCTGGATGTCGATGAAGCCGGGGGCGACGACCATCCCGGTGGCGTCGATGGTCTCGCCGCCGGCGGCGCCGTCCAGCCCCCCGCGGGGCGTGATCCGCGCGATGCGGTCGCCGCGGATGGCGACGTCGGCGTAGATCCAGGCGTTACCGGTGCCGTCGACGAGACGGCCGTTGACGACCAGCAGGTCGTAGGTTTCGGCTTGCTGCGGCGCCGCGGGCACCGCAGTTGCGAGGGCAAGAAAAATCCCCGCCGCGATCGCTACGGATCGCCACAGGGACTTGAAGTCTCGCCGTGGGTTGATCGCCGGTCGCACGATCTATTGCTTCTGCTTGGCGGCAACGAAGCTGAACTCGTACCCGTCGGCCGTCAACGCCGAGATGCTGCCGTCTTCTTCCTCGACAAAGCCGATGCTGATGATGCCGTAGTCGGGGCTGTCGAGCTCGTAGGTGTCCCCCGAGATGTGGGTCAGCGGCATGGTGTTGCCCATCGCCGACAGCGTCAGGCCGTTTTCTTCGGTGACCACGATGCCGATCTCCAGCACACCGTAATCCGGGATCTCGACCGAATAGACGCCGGCGTGCTTGCTGAGATCCGGGGGCTGCTGCTCTTGGTCCTGGCCGAGGGCGGATGCTACGACTACGGCGAGGGCAATGCTGCCGAGTACGGCTGAACGAAGGAGCTTGTGCATGGGGGCCTTCCTTTGAGCGTCCGCCGCGCCGGCCGGGCGCGGTGATTCGATAGCAAGCGGTGTCGACGGCCGGCTGGGGCCGCTGGGTGATTTGAAGGTAGCGAGCGGCACGCCGGGGTGTCA
>JADFNY010000373.1 GCA_022563115.1 Acidobacteriota bacterium
CCGCCATGATGTGGGTGCCGGTGGCACCGAGCATCACCATGACGATGACCGCGGCCCCCAGCGTGGTCAGCTTGGGGATCAACAGCATCAAGCCGCCAAGGATCTCGGCAACACCCGTGATCGGTGCCAGCCACGCCGGCAGGTTCCACTGGTTGACGAAGGGGTCCTGCCATGCCTCCATCTGCGTGAGCTTGCCTACGCCGACCATCACGAAGATGGCGGCGAGGAAGATGATCAGGGCCCAATACGCGATGTTCTTGAAGTTCATGCCGCCCTCGTTGTTCCACATTGTCCCGCCGCGCCGCCGTTTCTGCGGCATAGTGACCACCCGGATCGTCGAGGCGTTCCACGACGCGACATGGCGGGGCTCAGCGCGGCGCGCCGCCCGCTGCGGTTGGTGGCGATTCTAGTGCGCGGCGGCTCCGGCTTCCCGGGATGGGTATGATGCAGACGACGTCAACGGGAGCAACGATGGGACGGAAAACAGAACCGCCATGCGGTCCGTTCGCAGGGCGCGCTACACATCACCGAGGCGCGACGGCCCCGGCCGATCCGCGATCCCCGGAGCGCCGCGAGGTGCTGAAGCGCCTCGGTCGTTCGTTCGGGGCCTTGGCGGTCGGATCGCTGGTGATGAGCGGTGCAGGCTGTGCGCCGCTGGTCGATCCCGGCGCCATCACTCGGATTCCGCTCGCCGACGTTCCGCAAGGGCGAACGATGATCATCCACGCCGACCGGCGGGTGGAGTTGCAGCGGGCCGGCGACACCGTCGCCGCCAGGTTGATGATCTGCACCCACGAGTTCTGCGACTTGACCTGGTACGAGGTCGAGGACAACTACCGATGCACCTGCCACGACGGCAGGTTCTTCCCCGACGGTCGACCCAAGTCAGGCCCGGTGGGCCGGCCGATGTTCGTCCTTCCGGCCCGGATCGAGGGTGACACACTGATCGTCGGTCCCGCGGGTGAGCTCGAACTGACCGGCTGAGGTGACGCTTTCCCCGCCCGGCGACGCCAATCGGGGCGTCAATCGGGGACGGGCCAAAGTCCCTCGAAGCGCAGGACCTGGCGAAACAGCGACACGTCGGTCAGCCGCCCGGCGTGCGCCACGACACCGGCGGGTCGCTCGATCCGCGCGCCCGCTACCGGCGGCAACCGCATGAGGTACTCGACGAGGACCAGCTCGACGGGGCCTGAAAGATCCTCGGTCGCGAGGTCGAGCACCAAGGTACCGTCCGGCGGCCGGCCCCAGTGCTGCAGCAGCCAGTCGCCGGCGTCGTCCGGCCCGGAGGCGAATTCAACGACCGATCCGTTGACCGCCCGAAGCGCGACCGAACCTCCGGGCAGCGGCGAGATAGTCATCAGCTCGGGTCCGATGGATGAGCGGATCGCCACCCGAAGCGATCGCACCCGTCCATCGACCACATCGGCAAGGACCTCGGCCACGGCTGCAGGGGCGTCGACGGGAGGCGCTTGCGTCAACCGGTAGGGGTGCCGATTGCCGGCCAGGAACGAGGCAAGATCACCGGCCGTCGCATCGTCTCCGAAGAACTCCGGTAACCAGACGCCTCCCTCCATCTGCATCGTGGCCCACGACGCTGCCCCCGATTCGCGGTCGAGCACGTACACCAGATCCTCGGGCATCGGGCGCCCGGGCCCAGGCCGCGCGTCGATCACCCCGACAACGCCGAACGCGATCGCCAGGCCGAGCGCCGACGACGGCAGCCACCAGCCGTTCGCGGCCGTCGAGATCTCGAACAAGGGAACCAGCAACACCAGCATCACAACGGCAACGAGCGCCAGGAGCGGGGCGACCGAGATGTTGAGCCCGACGTAGACGATCCATACCAGCGGAAACAGGATGAGGATAACGGGCGCCGCTAAAACGGCGAACACGGCGAGATCGGCGCCGTCGAACGGCCGCTCCTCGGTCCTCTTCAGTAGCTGCCGCGTCGCCTCGATGGCGAAGATCGTCGGCCACACGAACAGCATGCTGACACCGGGCGCCAGCCACCCGGAGGCAACCACCAGCGCCAACGGAATCAGCAACGCGCCGGCGGCAAGGCTGGCGGTGCCGAACCACCGCCTCGCGATGACGAACGCGGCGCTCACCGACCCCACAGCGATCGCGGCGACCGACAAGGCGTACCAGGCTTCGTTGTACAGCTCGCGGCCGGCGATCGATTCGATCTCGTGGTGGGCGCCGCGTACGGCCAGCAACAGCAACGCTGAAAGCCCGGCAGCCAACGCCGCCGCGATGACCACCATCGCCAAGCCGCCCGCGACCCCCGCGGCGGAGAGGCGCCCGAGAGCGCGTCCCTGATAGCCGACGACCGCTGCGAACAATAGGGCGAGCGCCGAAAACACGACCACCCAGCCATACGGGTAGGTCACCAACCCGACGCCGACGAAGCGGAAGAAGATGACGTCGGGCGCCCGGGTCGCGACCGAGAGATCGAGATTTCCGAAGTGCCGCGACATCGAGAGCGCGTGCTCACCGTGGTGTTGAAGGCTCGCCAACGAGAGGTTCTCCACCGAGTCCGTCGGCCGGTGGTACGCGTCGGCACCCTCCGCGAAGGCGAAGTTGAGCCCGGCGACACCGGCACGCTTGTAGACGCTGAAATCGGTGTCGTTGGGCAACCGCCTGTAGATCTCGTAGTAGAGCGAACTGCCCGAAGGATGCGGGTCGGCGCGGGCGAACTCACGCACCACCCAGCCGTTTTCGCTGTTGGTCTCGAACATGACCGACTGCCCGGCCGAGCCGCGCGCCTCGAAGTTCAACAGCACCGAGATTTCCGGCCACCAGGGATGCTCGGCGACGAACCCCTGCGCCCCGATCAAGCCGAGCTCCTCGGCGTCGGTGATGATCACGTACAGGTCGTTGCGCAACGCTTCGCCTCGCGAGAGCGCCCTGACCGCCTCGAGCGTCGCCGCCACACCGGCGCCGTCGTCACCGGCACCGGGGGCAAGCTGTTGCGAATCGTAGTGCGAGGCCAGCGCTACGCCGCCCGTCGATGACGTGCCGCGCTTGCGGGCGAGGATATTGCGCACCGTCGCCGCCCGAATCACCCGGCCGCGTGGGGCAGTGACCGTCGTTTCCTGCACCTCGACCTCGAACCCCAGCGCACCCAGCTCGGCAACCAAGTATTCGCGTACCCGAGCGTGCTCCGCCGAGCCCGGCATATGCGGCCGCACCGCGATCTCTTCGAGCAGAATGCGGGCCCGCGCGGCGGAGAAGGTGTCGACTGGCGCGTCGATCGGCAACGGAGCCGGCGGACGCTCGAGCCACCACGCCCACACCGCCGCCAGCACACCTATGGCGACGGCGGCGGGGCCGAGCCACTTGGGCGAGCTCATTGCCGCGCCGGCTCGGCCTGCGGCCGAAGCCGCGTCGTCTGGGCGCCTCGTCCCGTCGGGTCGTACTCCGGGTTTGGCTCGGTCGGGACGTAGGCGCCGACGGCGTTCCGCCACATGATCATCAGATCGTGCAGCTCGCGCACCTTCTCCGGCATCTGATCGGCGAGGTCGTTGGTCTCACCGATGTCGGCCCCGAGGTCGTAGAGCTCGAGGCTGCCGCTTTCGAAGAACTCGATGAGCTTGTAATCACCCTGTCGTACGGCGCCCACCGGGCTCGTGCGCCACGGCCCGTCGGTGTTGCTGTTGCCTTCCAGATAGGCGGGGAAATGCCAGAAGAGAGGTCGCTCGGCGAACACGGCAAGCTCAGCGACGGACCCGGACGGCTCGACCCCAACCCGAGCGGCGACGGCCGCGTCGAGCAGCGGCCCCCTGGCGA
>JADFNY010000374.1 GCA_022563115.1 Acidobacteriota bacterium
CAACCACGTGGACGCCTGCTGCATGTGGTTCATCAAGAACCCCGAGTTCTACGACGTCATCACGCTGCGCTACGGCCACGACTTGATGAGGGCGACGGTGGCGATGCTGTTTGCGACCTGTCTGTGGGGAGCCAGCTTTCCGCTGGCGCTAGCGGCGATCGCCCGGCCGGGCGAAGACCCCGGCGGCTTGGTTGGCCGCGTCTACGCCGCCAACACGGTCGGGGCGATCCTGGGTTCGGCGATGTTCAGCATGTACATGATCCCGGCCTTCGGGACCCACCAGTCGCAGCAGAGGCTGACGTTGCTCGCCGGCCTGGCCGCTGTTGCGATGTTCATTTCGGATCGTCTGACCGACTCCGGCGCCGTTGAGCCGCAACCCGCGGATGCCGCTGAAGAACCCGCTCGCGCCTCCCTGCTGGCCCGCGCCGGTGGTTGGGCGGGCGCCGCCCGCCTCGCCGGGGGCACGGCGATCGTCCTGTGGGTGACGTTCATGCTGGTCGGCTCGGTGAGCCCGGTTCCCGATGGGCTGATCGCCTACGGCCGCTTCATCGAGGATTGGGACGCGGTTTCCGTCTACCACTACGTCGGCGAGGGGATGAACACGTCGGTGGCGGTTTCGGACTGGCCGGAGGACAACGTTCGCAGCTTCCACGTCGGCGGCAAGGTGGTGGCATCGACGCGGCGTGTCGACATGCGCCTGCAGCGGATGCTGGGTCATCTGCCGGCGATGTTTCAGGGCGGGCCGAAGTCGGTGCTGGTGGTCGGCTTCGGCGCCGGGATCACCGCCGGGTCGTTCGTCGTGCACGATGAGGTCGAGCGCATCGTCGTGTGCGAGATCGAGCCGCTCGTACCCCAGGCGGCCGCGGTCTGGCTCGGCCCGCAGAACTACGACGTTCTCAACGACCCCCGTACCGAGCTGATCTTCGACGACGCCCGCCACTTCATCGCTACCACCGACGAAACCTTCGACGTCATCACGTCCGACCCGATCCACCCGTGGGTCAGCGGTTCCGCCGCCCTCTACTCGGCGGAGTACTACGAGCTCGTCAAGGAGCGCCTCAACCCCGGCGGTGTGGTGGCGCAATGGCTGCCGCTGTATGAGACCAGCGAGGAGGCGGTCAAGAGCAGCCTGGCGACGTTCATGGAGGCGTTCCCGAACGGGACGGTGTGGAACAGTGACATTTTCGGCGAAGGCTACGACGTCGTGATGATCGGCTCGGTCGGTGAGATGAAGCTCGACCTGGTGGCGCTCGAGGAGCAGCTGTCCCGCAGTCCCCGCCTGCGGCAGTCGCTTGCCGATATCGACTTTTACTCGGGCCTCGAGCTGCTGACCTCGTACCTGGGGCAGGGGAGCGACCTCCGGCCGTGGCTCCTCGACGCCCAGATCAACCGCGATCGCAGCCTCCGCCTGCAGTACCTAGCCGGCCTGGCTATCGATGCGGACGACGCTATCCCGATCTTCACCGCCATGTCCCGGTACCGCCGTTACCCCGACAACCTCTTCTTGGCGCCGCCGAATATGGAAGCGCAGCTGCGCCAGGTATTCGACTACGGTGGTTTTCGTTAGGAGGATTCAAATGCCCCATCCGACCGTTGTTATCGACGGCGACGTGTCGTCCGTGCCCTGCCGATCGATCTTGCCTATGCTCTGCGCCGCCGCGCTGACCCTGGTGGTCGTCGTTGTCGCGTCGGCGGCTGCGGCCCAGGAGACCGCTACAACCATCCCCGAGGTCGACGCGATCTTCGCCCCGTGGGACGAGCCCGGTTCTCCCGGATGTGCCCTGGGCGTCGTCGAGGATGGTGAGCTGGCCTATGAGCGTGGCTACGGGTTTGCCAATCTCGACTGGGACATCCCGATCGCCACCGACACGGTCTTCTACGTCGGCTCAGTTTCGAAGCAGTTCACCGCCGCTGCGATCGCGCTGCTGGCCCAGGACGGGGCGATCGACCTCGGTGACGACATCCGCGAGTACTTCCCCGAGATGCCCGAGTACGAGCGGCCGATCGCCGTCCGTAACCTGGTGCACCACACCAGCGGGCTGCGCGACATCTACACGTTGATGGCGCTGGCCGGCATTCGCATCGAAGACGTCTTCACCGACGAGCAGGCAATCGCGCTGATCGCGGCGCAGCGCGAGACCAACTCCGCCCCCGGCGACGAGTACCTGTACAGCAACTCGGGCTACTTCCTGCTCGCCCAGCTCGTCGAGCGTGTCTCCGGCAAGCCGCTGCGCGAGTTCGCCGAGGAGAAGATCTTCGCCCCGCTCGGGATGAGCGACACCCACTTCCACGATCAGCTGGGCCACATCATCGAGCGCCGCGCGATCAGCTACCAGCCGGGCGGCGGCAATCGCGGACAGGGCGCCGGCGTCGGCGACTTTCGGGTCAGCTACCTGGGGAACTTCGACAAGGTCGGCGCCGGCGGCCTCTACACCACCGTCAGGGACCTGCTGCTGTGGGATCGCAACTTCTACACAGGCGATGTCGGTGGGGCGACCTTCCTCGACCTGATCCATAGCCGCGGGCTGCTCACCGACGGCGAGCAGCTTACCTACGCCTTCGGGCTCACCATCGACGATTATCGCGGGCTGAGGACCGTCAGCCACGGTGGATCGATGATGGGCTTCAAGGCCGCTTACCTGCAGTTTCCCGAGCAGCGCTTCTCGGTGATCGCCACCTGTAACCTCGGGCCCATCAACCCGATGTCGCTGGCGCAGCGGGTCGCCGACATCTATCTCGAAGACCGACTCGCTCCGCCGGAGACGCGCCGCCCGGGAGGGCGAAGCGGCAGCGCTCCCGCCGCTTCCGGTCCGTTCACGAGTGACGAGCTCGCCGCGCTTGCAGGTACCTACTACAGCGACGAGCTCGACGTCACTTACGAGCTGACCGCCGAGGGCGACCAGCTCCGGCTGCGCCTGCGCAACACGCCGCCGCGCCTGCTGCGCAAGTTCGATAACGGTGAGGCCCGCGCCGGAAGCTGGCGCCTCACCTTCGAGCACGATGCCGACGGGATGGTGAGCGGCTTCACGATCAACGCCGGCCGGGTCACCAACATTCGCTTCCATCGTCGTTGATCATCGGCTGGATGACACCGCGAACCGAGCGCTCTTGGGCGCGATCAGCCGTCCGTCTCGCTTGTTGTGCCCTACTCGGCTCGCAGCGCCACGATGGGATCGACGAGGGTGGCGCGGCGGGCGGGCACCACGCTGGCCAGGATGGCGACGACCACCAGTCCGCTGCCGACCGCCGTGATCGTGAGCGGATCGGCCGGGCTGATGCCGTACATGAATCCCGCCACCGTGCGGCCGAGAAGAAGCGCCGTGCCGACGCCCCCGATGAGGCCGAGGATCACCGGTCCCATCACCCCGCCGATCACCATGGCGAAGATGCTGCGTCCCTCGGCGCCCAGGGCGATTCGAATGCCGAGGTCTCGCCGACGCTGGGTTACCGAGTAGGCGACGACGCTGTAGATACCCACCGCCGCCAGCACCAGGGCGAGGAGCGCGAACCAGCTCAACAGCTGCGCCCCCATCCGCTGCGGCATCAGCACGTCGGACAGCAGAGACTCCATGGTAGCCAGCGTGATAAGGGATGCGTCGGGTTCGAGCGCCGCGATCTCGGCGCGAAGCACCGGCAGCAGGGCGGCGGCGTCCCCGCTCGTTCGAACGACAACGGCTATTCTCCCGTCGACCCACCGGCCGCCGGAGGTGGCCAGCGGCCGGTATGCGAACGGGTAATCGGCGATGGCGATGCCGTCGTCCCA
>JADFNY010000375.1 GCA_022563115.1 Acidobacteriota bacterium
GGGAACATCCCGGAGGAAGCGCGCTTCGTGCGTGGGACCGGTTGCTCGGTGTGCCACGGCAAAGGGCTGCGGGGCCGGGTCGGTCTGTACGAGTTCTGGGAGGTCAAGCGCGAAACTCGGCAGGTCATCAGCGCCGGGGCCAACGAAACGCAGCTGCGCGCCAGCGCGATAGAGAACGGGTTGAACTCGCTCGTCGAAGACGCGCTGCGCAAGGTCTACAGCGGCTTGACCACGATCGAGGAGCTGCGCCGGGTCGTTCCGGTCGAGCAGATCCGCAGCTACAGCGGCTTCTACGACACCCAGTAGCAGCTCGGCATTGCCGTGGTCCGATCAGCATGTCTGGTTGCTGCTGACCTCCTTCGCGTTTTCTTGTCCTTGCGCTACGTAAAATCGGCCGCGGCCTCGTTACTCTGTTGTACGGTGGAGGTGCTCCCTGGATAAGTGTCGCCGGCACCCGCGCCGCAACCGCAGGAAAGAGCAATGACGCAGGGGCATTCGAGCAACGATCGACGCCGCTACCCGCGGCACCAACTCCGCAACGGCCTCTCGGTGGAGCTGCGTGTGGAAGTCAGCGGCGACAAACCGGCAATTCTCTTGACCCGCGGCAAGGTAGCCGACATCTCGTGCGGCGGTCTGAAGTGCTACATCAACCTCAACGTTCCGGTGGGAACCCGAGTCGACGTGTGTTTCCAGGAGGCGTCCAACACCGTTCTGGCGCCCCAACTGATGGATGGTCGGGTGGTCCGCACGGAGTCGCTCGGCGGGGTTCCCGATCAAGTGGCGATAGCCTTTGCCCACCCGCTCGAGTGCCTCGATCTCGATCAATTCCGTCCCGACGAGGTGGCCGCTCCGCTGCGCGGTCGTACCGCCGCGAAACGCCTCGCGTCCTGGGCCGACGAGCCGCACTCGTTCCCGACGGTGGCTACCGGTAACCTGCTGTAGCGCTCGCTAGCGTCCCGCGCTAGGCTCCCCCGAAAGTAGCATCTTTGCGCCCGCCCACTGGGACTGCGGTTTGAGCGTTCAACCGACCTCGCGTCGAGGTCTCGGCACCTCCAACGTCACGATGGTCATCCAGCGTCTGCGGCCGCTGTTCTCCGGCCAGGGCGTTCAAGTCGAGGTGCTATCGGCAGAGCTCGCATCGCGGGGAATCAAGACCACGATCCTGACCGCCGGGCACGGGCGCAACCCGCGGTGGGAAACGATCAACGGCTATCGGGTTCGGCGGCTACGGGCCGATGTTCCCCTCGTTTCGTCGTGGTTCCGACGCGGCCGCTTTCGCAGCGAGATCTTCGGCATCCGGGCGCTGCTGTGGTTTTTGTGGCGCGGCTGGCGCACCCAGATCGTGCACGCCCACACGCTCAGCGACGCTCTCTATACGACCTGGTTGTTCTCCCGCCTGCGCCGCATCCCCCTGATCTTCGAGATGACGCTGCTGGGCACCGACGATGCTCACAGCTTCGCGACCAACCCGCTGCGCTTCAGCCGCCTGCGTAACGCCATCTTCCGTCGCTGTGATGGCTACGTGGCGATCTCCCCTGCGCTGGCGCGCGTCTACGAAGACGCCGGCTTGCCGAAGGAGAAGCTCCGGCTGATCCCGCAGGGGGTCGACACCGACAGGTTCTGCCCGGCGGATGACCGGCCCGCGATCCGTGAGCGGCTGCAACTTCCGGTGACCGGGCCGCTGTTGGTGTTTGTCGGCTCGCTGATCGAACGCAAGGGCATCGATGTCTTGTTGGCTGCCTGGGAGACGACCCACGCCCGGGTGCCCGACGCCACACTGGTGCTGGTCGGGGTCAACCGTTTCGACGATGACCCGGCCGCCGCCGAGTTTCTCGGCGTGGGCCTCGCGGCGCTCTCGGATGGGGCGCGGCGGCGGGTGGTGCAGTCGGGGGTTCGCAACGACGTCGATCAGTACTTGCGGGCCGCCGATCTGTTCGTGTTCCCGTCACGCCGCGAGGGGTTCGGCACCGTGATGATCGAGGCGATGGCGTGCGGCATCCCGTGCATCGTCGCCGAGCTTCCGGACATCACTGATTTCATCTTCGATACCGAGGAGATATCCGGAGTGATCGTGCCCCAAGAGGACACCGAGGCTCTGGCCGCCGAGGTTGTCCGCCTGCTGGAGGACCCACAACTGGCGCGCCGGATCGGTGAGGCCGGACGCCGCCGCGCTGTCGGTCGGTTCTCGGTTAGCAGCGTTGTCGACGACTATCTGGACTTCTACGCCGCGCTCACGGCGCCGCGTGGAGGTCGCTGAGTGGCATCGCCGACACTCATTCAGCGCACCGGACGGGCAGCCTTCTGGAACGCCGTGTTGATTCCGGTACAGTCACTCGTCGGGCTCGTCTTCGTATCGCTGATCGCACAACGGTTCGGGCTGTATGCCGGCGTCTACGTAACCGCCACGGGAGTGGTTGCCTCGGTGGTCATCTTCACCGGCGTCGGCATCCCGACCAGCCTGACGAAGTTCCTCCCGGAGATCGAGATGTCGGCGGGAGCACCGGCGGTGGTGGTCTTCCTCCGGCGCGTTGCCGTGATCCGGATGTTGTTGATCGCGGTCGTGCTGATACCGCTGAACCTGTTCGCACAACCGCTGGCGATTGCACTGGACATGGGCTCGGAGGGCGCCTTCATCCTGCGGCTCGCCTCGGTGTTGATCGTGGCGCGCGCCGTCATCGAGCTGGCGTCGCGCACCCTCACCGCGTTTTTCGGCCAGCTGCAGTCAAACTCGTTGCAACTGCTGCAGGGAAGCCTCGACTTCGTGCTGGTCGGCGCGGCGGTGGTCAGCGGATACCAGATTGCCGGGGTGTTCGGAATGGTCGCGGTCAGTGGAATGGTCACCGCGATCGCCGCGCTGGGCGTTGTCCGCCGTATGCTTCGCTCCCTGAACGCGGGTGAGCACGGCGCTCCCTTTGTCCCCGCCGACCCGGAGGCGACTCGGGCAGCGGTCGACGCCGAACGCTCGCGATTCGCCGGGTTCGCCATCTTCACGTTCTTGTCCGAATTATCAATCTATTTCTCGGACAAGCCGTTCGCCGTTCCGGCGCTGGCCATCCTCCTCGGCCGCGACCAGGTCGCCCTTTTTTCCTATGGCCATACCTTGGCGTTCATGAGCGTCGCGCTCATGGTGGCCAGCTTCCGGGGCGTGTACCGCCCGATGTTCACCCACCTGCGGGGGCGTAACGACCCCGATCAGCTGCGCCGCGCTTTCGCCGGTGTATCCAAGGCCCAGCTCGTGATCCTAGTGCCGGCTGGCGTTGGCTTGTTCATCATGGCAGCGGACTACATCCCCTTGCTCTACGGCCCCGAGTTCGCGCCCGCGGTGCCCGTAGCGCAGACGTTCGTCGTCCTGCTGTACACGCAGACGGCCTTCAACTTGGGGATGATCTGGCTGTCGATCGACGAGCGCTATCGCACCGTTCTGTGGACCCAATCCATCCTGGTGATCGTCGCGCCCTTCTTCTTGATCACCGCCAGCAGCGCCGGTTTGGTTCCCGCGGCGATGCTGTTCGGCGGCGCCCGTGTCGTGGTCAGCGTCACCGGCTACCTGATCTGCCGTCGCGACTACGGCTTTCGCTTCCCGTGGCGGTTCGCGGCCCGGGTGGCGGTCGTTGCCGCGGTCATGGGCGCGGTCCTCGTCGTCGTTCGCAGCTTCCTGGAGCAGTCGCCTCTCGAAGCGGTCGGGCTCACCGCGCTGGGCGCCGCCAGGTACCTGGCCGGCCTGCGGCTGGCTCGAATTCTCGGGCCAGAAGCGATCGACCT
>JADFNY010000046.1 GCA_022563115.1 Acidobacteriota bacterium
CTGCGGTTTCGGGCGGCCTGATCCCCCTGGATCTGCTCGTTCGATTGAGCAATGGTGTACTCATTCTTCCTTAGCGGGCGCGCGGAATCGAATGTCGCTTCCTCCAGCTTCAAAATCGACTGGGCTTTCACCAGGCACCCGATGTCTCTAGTGCTCTTTGACACGTGAAATGGTGGATGGTGCATGGCTTGCTTGCCGATGGGTTACCGGATTCCCAAGGCAAGGAGGCCTGTGATGAAGAAGAGATATGTGGTGACGCTGACCGACGAGGAGCTTTTCAAGTACCCGTTCATCTTCATGTCCGACGTCGGCACGATCGGCCTTGACAGCGTCGAGGTGGAGCGCCTGCGGGACTACCTGCTGCGCGGCGGCTTTCTCTGGGTCGACGATTTCTGGGGCTGGCGAGCGTGGGATCAGTGGCAATCCGAGATCGGCCGTGTGCTTCCCCCCGACCAATATCCGATCCTCGACGTCCCGGTCGACCACCCGATCCGGCAGATGCTCTATCCGATCGACGAGATCCCGCAGATCCCGTCGATTCAGTGGTACCGTAGTTCCGGCGGATACACGACCTCCGAGCGGGGGAGCGAATCCGCAACCCCGCACCTGCGCTCCATCAGCGCTGAGAATGGACGCATCATGGTACTGATGTCGCACAACACCGACATCGCTGACGGCTGGGAGCGCGAGAACGAGGACTTTGATTTCTTCAGTCGTTTTTCATTCCCCGCCTACGCCGTCGGGATCAACGTCATTCTGTACGCCAGGTCGCACTAGTGTGCAGCAATAACTTGACAGTATCCGCCCCGATACCGTGGGCTAGGCGAGCGCCAGTACGGTGTCGACCTTCGAGATGAGTTCGGCGACACGGTTCAACGTGTCGGCGAAGTCTCGCAAGTCCTCGAGTTCGTTCTGTACGCGGCTGCTGACTCCGTTGAGTTCCTCGAGCACCGCTTCGAGTTCCTGGGTGCGCTGCGCGAACGCTTGTTTCTCGAGCTCGACGAGCCGATCACGCAGCTTTCCGGCAGCATCGAGGATGCGGGTACCCTCGTCAGGCGGGTAGCGAGTCGACAGCCGCTGGAGCCTAAGGATGATCCTCTCGAGCGTGTCCTTCACATCTCTGATCTCAGCCATGCGGCTCTACCTTCTTGCAGGAGACACGTGGCCGCCAGCTAACGGGCCGCCGCTCTCGGAAGCTGTACCTGTCTCGTCCGCGCCGGTCTCGGCAGCGTTGGCTTCTAGCGCCTCCTGGAGCTTTCGCGCGGCGTCGTACGCGATGTCGGCGCGAACGAGAAAGATATCGATCGATTGGATCAGGTTGCCGAACACGATGTCGCTGTCGGGAGTCCGCGCGTATTCGGCCAGTGCCTTGTAGGCCTGTTCCATCTGGTTGAACGCCACGGCGACATCAGCCGAGACGGTGGACTGGTACGTGACGGCCTGCTTGTTGATCGCGTTCAGCCGCTTGCGACGCGCCGACTCGGTCGAAAGCGCACCGTTCTCGATGTCCGTGTTGTAGTCGAGAACCAACCGGGCGAGCATCTCGCCGTCGGCGGTTCTACGCAACCGCTCGAAAGCACGGGCGTCCTCCTTCATGAAGCCGATGATTTCGACAATCGGCCCTTCGGCGTCCCGAACGGCGTCCGCAATCACCTGCTCCTGCCGCTGCTCGATCGATAGGCGAGCAATCAAGCCCACCAAGGTACCCACCGGACTCGTCAGGGCCGACAAGCTGGCGGTGTCGATGCCGGCGTTAGCAACTTCGTCGATCCTCGCCGCAAGGCCGTTGAAGTTGCTGACGTTCGAGCCGATCGCCGAGGCCGTCTCCGTGCCGACCGACGACTCGGCGACGGCCTTCAAGCGCTTCGCAAAAAGGCCGATTGCCTGCAGCGCCTCCAGCCGCACGCCGATTCCCTCCAACGAGAACGTGGGTGCGAAGAAGACATCGGCGCCGTCACCGAGCGGTTCTTCAACTCTGGCAGCGCGAAAGATCGCCAGGTCGCGCTCGACCTGGTTCGCGGCGAGCAGCGAAGCCTTGAACGCCTCGGCCGTTGCCACCGAGGCTTCCTCGAAGTTGGTGATCGGTTGGCGAAACCGTGTGGGGCTCGTGCAGGCGGTCGCTGCGAGGACAAGCAGTATTGCGGAAGCCGACCGCCCGAGGAGTCGGGCAGAACGCATCGGAAGTCCTGCTTTCTGGTCCCCAGACATGCCAGAAGCGTCTGAATCCGCGACGATTCCGCGCATCACGACATGACGCGAGCCTCCACTTTCCTTCCAGCTGTCGAAATAGTCAAGGAAAGCGTCAGGAGCGACGGCTGCGGTTTGCATCCGGGCCGACTCGGTCGGAGAATCGCCGCATGCTGCTCACCTCCTGGAACCTCAACTCGATCCGCGCCCGAGAGGAGCGTCTGCTCGCCTGGCTCGAGTGCCGCCGGCCCGATGTCGTCTGCTTGCAGGAGCTCAAGTGCACCGCGGATCAGTTTCCCTTCGAGGCCATCGAAGCGGCCGGATACCAGGCCGCCATACACGGACAGAAGACGTACAACGGCGTCGCGATCCTGGCGAAAAGCGATCTCGAGGACGTCTCCACGGGCTTCGGTGATGGTGGCGACGACTCGCAGGCGCGGGTGATCGCGGCGACCATCGACGGGGCCCGGATCATCTCGGTGTACGTCGTCAACGGCAAGCAGATCGACAGCGAAAAGTACGCCCACAAGCTCGAGTGGCTCGATCGCCTCGAGCGCTACCTCGCGGCGCAAGATCTCGGGGCTTCGTTGGCGATCTGCGGCGACTACAACATCGTCCCCGACGAGCGTGACGTCGAGAAGCACGAGATCTGGCAGGGCGGTGTGCTTTACAACGAGGATCTGTCCGCTCGGTTCAAACGACTCCTCGACCTCGGGCTCGTCGACACCTTCCGCACCCACCACGACGAAGCGGGGATCTACTCGTGGTGGGACTACCGGATGCTGGGGTTCCCCAAGAACAACGGCCTGAGGATCGACCACATCCTCGCCACGCCTCCGCTGGCGGAACGGTCGACCGATGCCTGGGTCGATCGCGACGAGCGCAAGGGAAAGAAGCCTTCGGACCACGCCCCGGTACTGACGGAGTTTCGCGACTGACTTTCCGGGCCGGCCGGCGGATGATCAGCCTTCGTTCGGCCCCGCAACATCACCCACCGACCGCGTCTCGTGGCGCGGCAGTTCGTCGTCGAGGTGCATCCAGGGCACCCGGCTGCGGGTGAACACATGGTAACCGGGCTCGATGACGGAGGGATCGTCGAGGCTGCCGGCGGTCAGGTCGACGGTGCTGTCGCCCTCACAGCGCCAGCCTAGTTGGGAGCCGCAGTCGGCGCAAAACCAACGCTCAACCGTTCCCGGAAAGTGCTCGCTGTCGTAGCGATAGCGCCGCGGCCGACCTTGCAGCCATTCGAAGTCGCCTTCATCGACGGTCATCCAGGTGAGAACAGCGGCACCGCTCGCCTTGCGGCAATTCTCGCAATGACAGTGCATGCTCGCCAACGGCGCCGCCGCCAGACGGTAGCGGATGGCGCCGCATAGGCAGCCGCCTTCGGTCGGGAATGGCATGGTCCCTATTCTTCCTCGGTGCCGCCCGTGTCTTCTGTCTCACCAACCTCGGTGAGTAGCTCGCGCACGACCGCGACGTCACGGTCGAAGACGTGCACGATGGCGCCCACTGAGGCACGGCTGACACTGCTACCCATCGCCCCGACTGGCAGCAAGCCAAGCGCCTGCTCGCCCTGGACGAAGTACTCGATGTCGGCCGACTCCAGCAGCGACTTCACGATCGGCAGGAGCATCGCGTCGCTGGTGCGAAACACGGGGACGGTTTTCGAGTCGGGGTCGGGACGTTCTTCGGCAGGCAAGGCGTCCACCAGACTGACACCGCATTCGGCGCATTCGGTGAACTCGGGCCGGTATTCGGCGCCGCAGTCAGGGCAGAACATCAGCGTTGCCGTTCCCACGGTTGAAAGCCCTAACAGGCATTAGCACCCTGTTGGCACGGTCTACTAGAACTCGTTACGGCGCTGGCGCTGGGCCTGGCGGCGACGCCGACGGCGGGCGGCGGCAGCCTTCAGGCGCTTCGCCTCGCTCGGTTTCACGTAGAAGCGGCGGCGGCGGATGTCGCGCAGGATCCCGGCGCGCTGCACTTCGCGGCGGAATTTCTTGATCGCCCACTCGAGACGATCGCCTTCCTTGAGCCTTACTTCGACCATGGTTTCTCCAACAAAAAAGGACCCGGATGCCTCAACAGGTCCTCGGCTGAGCGTCGGTAGGTACGCCGCACCGGGCGACAAGGCTACCGCCTGGCAAACGCTAGCATGGGCAATGGCCGGTCGCCACCACCACTCCCTCTAGCGCGAAAAGGCGAAGAGGTGGCTCCGGCCGCGCACAAGCAGCATCCCGTCGGAAATCGCCGGGGTGGCGAAAACGGCCTCTCCAAGCGGATGCGTGCCCAGAATCCGCAGGAACGAGCCGGCTTCGAGGACATGGATGTCGCCCATGTCGGTGACCACGTACATCTTGCCGTTGGCGGCCACCGGAGAAGCTGTGTAGGTGACCGGACGCTCCTCGGGCTGCGACGGCGGCGTCTCACCCTCGACGGCTCCGGCCGCTTGTGCTGCAGCCGCCTCATTCGCGGCCGCTTCGGCTGCTTCGGCCGCCGCCTCTTCCTCGCCCGCACCGATGCGCTCCGTATAGATCGGAACGCCGGTCACCGCGTCGAAGCAGGACACGGTGCCGTCGCGCTGCATGATGAATAGGTAGTCGCCGACCACGATCGGCGTCGAGATCAGCGCCCCGCCGTCGGGAACCGTCCAGGCGATCTGGCGGCTGGCGCGCCGGCCGTCGGGCAGCGAAATGTCGCCGCTGCCGCCGGGACGAACGGCGTAGAAGGGCTGCCGGGGCAGATACCCCGAGCCCACGAAGATCAGGCCATGGGCGAAGATCGGCGTCGGCACGGCGATCTCGGAGCTCGGCGTCAGCGTCCACAACTCCTCGCCGGTCGCCGGATCGTAGGCCCGCACGGCGCGGCCACCGTTGGTGACGATCTCGGCCACACCGTCGGCGCTGCGGACGATCGCCGGCGTCGAGAACGACGACACCTCGTCGCGCGCCGTGCGCCACAGCTCGGTGCCGTCGGCAACATCGAACGCGGCGATGAAGGCACCGCCGCGAACGTCCGCCTGCACGATGACCTTGCCGTCGTAGATGATAGGCGAGCTTGCCATGCCCCACTGAAAGGTGGGGTCGAAGAACCAGCCGGCGTCGAGAACACCGAGGTCCACGTGCCACAGCAGGTTGCCGTCGACGTCGTAGCAGAACAGCCCCTGCGAACCCAACAGCGCGACGATGTGTTGCCCGTCGGTCGCCGGGGTCGAGTTGTTGAAGCTGCCCTTGGCCAATCTGCCGGTGCGGGGCGGCCCTTCGGCGGCGGTGCGCTCCCACAGCACCTCGCCGGTACGCTTGTCGATCGCCATGACGATCCACCGGTGCGACGACGTATCGGCGATCGATTCCGGCGAATCCGGAAGCTCGGCAATGAACCGCTGGGGCGGCCCGCTGGTGACCGCCGAGGTCAGGTAAACGCGGTCCCCCCAAACGATCGGACTGGCGTGGGCAAGCCCGGGGATCTCGGTGCGCCAGGCGAGGTTGGTGCCGTCGACGCCGCTCAAGACGTCGGGTAGCTCGGCACCGTCCGCGACACCACTTCCGCCAGGGCCCCGAAACGACGGCCAGTTCGACACCGGCGGCGTCGCGGCGGGCGCCTGTAACGCATGCGCCCAGGACAACGGCGTGGCTTCCGCCCCGATCGACGACACCAGCAGGACCGCCACAACCACGAAGATCAGGAGCATGATCAGGCCCGCCGCGAAGTAGGCGCGCCGGCCAGCAGGATGCTGAAGAACTCCCAGGGGTGCCGTTGCTGGCGCCCTGCTACGCCACCCGGACGCCTGCCGGTCGCTCATCGCCTGGTCATCCGGCGGGTGTCACCGCTCTGGGTGAACGACATGCTGACCACGCGACCTTCGCGCACCGTGAAACGGATGAAGATCGCAGCGGATTGCTCGGAGATGAACGTCGTTTCCTCCACCGGCAGGAAGCGCAGCGAGTTGCGCAAACCGGAGGAGCGTACCAGCAGGGACCCGGTGTCGGGGTCGGCCCGCACCTCGAGCTCGAAGCCGACCTCATCGACGTAGACGCCCGCGTAGCGGCGCAGCACTTCGGGATCGAGGTCGAGGATCTCGGGCGGCGGCGGAACAGCCCCGAAACGTATCAGCACCTCGCCGAGCGGTCGATTCCCGGTCTCGATGACACGCTGCAGGGCCGCCGAGAGAACGTCGGCCTCGGGTACATGCATCGCTAGCAGCTCGGCGACCCTCTGCTCATCGGCGGAGTCGACCGCGTTGAAGAACAACCGGTCGAAACCGCCGGCGCCGCTGGCGAACAGCAACGAGATCACTTCTTCGTGGCCATTGTCGGCCGCCCAGCCGAGCGGCGTGAGGCCGTAGAAGCCATCGGCCAGGTCGGCATCGGCGCCCGCCTCGAGCACGACACGGACGACATCGGCGTGGCCGCGCATGCAGGCCAGTATCAGCGCCGTGGCCCCGTACTCGTTGGCGTCGTCGACGCCGGCCCCGCCCGCCAGCAGCGAACGTACGGCTTCCACCTCGCCGCGGCTGGCGGCGGCGCGCAGGGCCGCGCCGCGATCGTCCTGGCCGTCCGCCAGGCCCGTACCCGCCACCAGCGCAAAGACCAAGGCGAGGATAGAAGCGACGCCGAAGCGTGGAACGGAATCGAAACGTGGGTTCATGTGTTCACGAGTCGTTTCTAGTGTGCTGCCCCCGACATAGCTTGACACTTGTAGCGAGCGCGACGGGGCGAGTGCGCGGAGCGACGATCGGCTACCGTCGGGCGACGCTTGTTGCCGCGGCGCTTTTCTGACAGTAGTTTCCAGCGATCCGGAGTGTCAACGAAACGCTAACCCGGACTTCTCAACGGGTGGCGTAGCGAGCGAGTGCGAGGGCGTGTGAGGACAAGGCGCACGCCGATTCGGGCACGGAGGCGTACGGAACAGTACGCTGAGCACCCGAAGCAAGCGCAACGCAGTACTCGCGCGCCATCGCGCTCGCGCAGTAGCCACCCGTTGAGAAGTCCGGGCCAAGGAGGGATGTGATGGATGCAGGTAGCGCGGGTTGGGCGTGGCTGGGCTTCGCCCTGATGACAGCGGTCTCATGGGGCACCTACGGCGTCTTCCTGCACACCGGCCAGATGGCGATGGGCGATCCGGTGAACGGCCGCTACAAGGCGTTTCTCTTCGTCGGCATCGCCTATTTCTTTGTCGCGGTGCTCGCACCTCTGCTCGTGCTCAAGCTCAACGGCGCCACCTGGAGCTTTCCGGCCAAGGGTCTGACCTGGTCGCTGATCGCCGGCGTCGTCGGCGCCGCCGGTGCGTTCTTCGTGCTGATGGCCTTCGGCGCCAAGGGCACACCCACGGTGGTGATGTCGATCGTTTTCGCCGGCGCGCCGATCGTCAACGCGTTCACGGCATACGCATTCCACCCACCTGCCGGCGGCCTTGCCAACGTTCGCTGGCAGTTCGTCCTCGGCATTGTCCTCGCTGCCACCGGTGGCGCGCTCGTTGCCCTTTACAAACCGGATTCTGTCGTCCCGCCCACGCCCACGGCCGCGGTTGCCGCCGCACCGCAAACGGGGTCTTCTAACTAGTGCTGAAGACCACGCCGAGGAGTTCTTCAGCAGCCTGCGAGCAGGGTGCTAGATGCGCTTCAGTGCCCGGGACTCCGGCCGCGTTTTTCCGGCTTGTTGTGGTATCTTTGCAGTATCCCCACCATCGTTCTGTGGCTATAGGTGTACCCAAGCCGTCCTCGTCGAGCCGCCAGAGCGGACGAAATCGCAGCCCATCCAGACGCCCCGTCAGGACAGGACCCCGGAAATGCCCGATTTGGCATCGGTGACCGATATCAGCGACGCCGTCGGCTCGTGGTCCGTCCGCATCGGCGTCGTCAAGGTCGAGCAAGGTGCCGGATCTCTGGCTCAGCTCGGAGACCTGGTCGCCGAACTCGACGGGCACCGCGCGTTGATCGTCACCGACCCCGGCATCCGCGCCGCCGGGCACGTGGAACGCGCATTGGAGGCGTTCGGCGGCACGTCGATCGAAACCTGCGTGTTCGACGGCGTCGAGGAGAACCCGACCACCGAGCACGTCGGGGCCGGCACGCGCTTCGCGGCGTGCCACGACATCGACTTCATCGTCGGGTTGGGTGGCGGCAGCGCCATGGACTGCGCCAAGGGCATCAATTTCCTGCTGACCAACGGCGGCCGGATGGAGGACTACTGGGGGATGCACAAGGCCACCGAGCCGATGCTGCCCTCGCTGGGGGTCCCGACGACGGCCGGAACCGGAAGCGAAGCGCAGTCGTTCGCCCTCATCGCACAGGCGGACACCCACCGCAAGATGGCATGCGGTGACGAAAAGGCGCACTTCCGAACCGTAATTCTGGATCCCGAGCTCACCGGAACGGTGCCGCGTTCGGTCGCCGTGGCCGCCGGCCTGGACGCCGTCTCCCACGCCATCGAGAGCAACGTCGCGACGACCCGTAACCCGGTTTCGCAGATGTACGGGCGCGAAGCGTGGCGGCTGCTGTCGAGCAGCTTTGAGGCATCGCTGCGCGAGCCCGGAGACCTCGAGGTGCGCGGCAGGATGCAGCTCGGCGCCTACCTCGCCGGGGCCGCCATCGAGTGCTCGATGCTGGGCGCGGCGCACGCCTGCGCCAACCCGCTGACGGCGCGGTTCGACATCACCCATGGCATCGCGGTCGCGGCGCTGTTGCCCGCGGTCGTGCGCTTCAACCGCCACGAGGTCGGCGAGATCTACGACGATCTCTCGCCCACGCTCGCCGATACGCTCGACCGACTGCGCGCCGCCACCGGCGCCGAATTCCGCCTTGGCGCGCTCGGCGTCGACCGCGACAGCCTGCCCGAGCTGGCCACCGAGGCCGCCGCCGAGTGGACGGCTGGCTTCAACCCGCGGCCGGTCAACGAAGCCGACTTGCTCTCGCTGTACGAAGCGTCGTTCTGAGACCAATGATTCCGATGCACGAACAACAGATGCCCGTGCCGGCCCGTGGAGCTGCGATCGGCGGCGCGCTGCTCCTGGTCATCTTCGGATCCTGCTCGGTCACGACGAGTGCCGGCGGCCTTGGGGATGACGATCCTACGGCAACGGCTTCGTCGGGGGCGCCACAGGAAAACGATGAGTGGAGGCTTTTCCGCCACAACGCAGCCTTGAACGGCGTGCTGCCCGACGGCGCGCTTGCCGACGATCTCGCACCCCTTTGGATGTTCGAGGCCGGCGACAGCATCGAGTCGACCGCCGCCATCGTCGATGGCCGCATCTACTTCGGCTCGCTCGACACTTTTTTTTACGCTCTCGACCTGGAGACCGGTGAGGAGCTGTGGAGATTCCAGGCTGCCGCCGAGGTGAAGTCCTCGCCGTCGGTGTTCGACGGCGTGGTGTATTTCGGTGACGAGTTCGGCGAGTTCCACGCCCTCGATGCGGTGACCGGCGAGGAGAAATGGGTCTTCAGCACCGGCGCCGGCATCATCTCCGCCGCCAACTACGCCGATGGCACGCTGGTGTTCGGCTCGTACGACAACAGCCTCTACGCGCTCAACGCCGCCGATGGCTCGATGGCGTGGCGCATCCAAACCGAGGGCTACGTCAACGGCACCCCGGCGATCGTCGACGGCAAGGTTATCTCCGTCGGCTGCGACGGCTTCTGCCGTGTCGTCGATCTCTCCAGCGGCGACCTGCTGAGCGAGATCCTGGTGTATGCCTACGTCGGCGCCAGCCCGGCGATCGCCGACGGGATCGCCTACTTCGGCACCTTCGAAAACCAGGTGCTGGCGATCAACCTCGAGACCGGTGAGCTGCTGTGGGAGTACGAGCATCCGCAGCGCAAGTTTCCGTTCTATTCTTCGGCCGCGGTTTCGGAGGGCCGGGTGCTGATCGGCGGTCGCGACAAAATGATGCACGCCATCGACGCGCTGACCGGTGAATCGCTGTGGACCTACAGAATGCGCGCCCGCATCGACAGTTCGCCGGTGATCTTCGGCGATCGCGTCGTGTTCGGCGGCAGCAGCGGCGAGATCTCAATCCTGGACGTCGCCAGCGGCGACGTCATCTGGCAATTCGACACCGCCTCGTCGATCGTCGCCTCTCCGGCGATCGCCCACGGCAAGCTGGTGATCGGTACCGAAGACGGTCAGATGTACGCCTTCGGCCCCCGCGCCGCCGCAGGAGGCGCCCGGTGAGCGACCGCAGCACGGCCAACGGCTCCGCCAGCCAGCCCATCACCGCCGATCCGGCGACCATGCGCAAGGACCTCGAGGGCGGCACCGAGATCGGCAGCGTCTTCGTGTCGAACTACCCGGCCTACTCGTTCTGGAACACCACCGACCTCGCCGACTACCACGCGGTCCTCGACGCGGCGCCGCGTCCCGACGTTCCTCTCGGCCAGTACATCCACATCCCGTTCTGCCGCAAGCGCTGCAAGTTTTGCTACTTCCGCGTCTACACCGACAAGAACGCCGACCAGGTCATCGACTACATCGACGCGCTGGTGCGTGAGAACGAGCTCTACGCCGAAAAAACCGCCATCGCCGGCCGATCGCTCAAGTACGTGTATTTCGGCGGCGGCACCCCATCGTACATCTCGGTCAAGCACCTCGAGGACCTCGTTGCGCGGCTCAAGAGCGCGATCCCGTGGGACGACGCCGAAGAGGTCACCTTCGAGTGCGAGCCCGGCACGTTGAGCCAACCGAAGGTCGAGTCGATCCGCGGTATCGGTGTGACCCGGCTGAGCCTCGGGGTGGAGAACTTCGACGACCGGATCCTGGAGCTCAACGGCCGCGCCCACGTCTCCCGGGAGATCTACCGCGTCTTTCCCTGGTTGCGGGCGGCGGGCTTCCCGCAGATCAACATCGATCTGATCGCCGGAATGGTGGGAGAGACCTGGGAAACCTGGCGTGAGACAGTGCAAAAGGCCATCGACCTCGACTCCGAGACCGTCACCGTTTACCAGATGGAGCTGCCGTTCAACACGCGCTTTACCAAGCAGTATTTCGAAGGCCAGCTGGACGTCCCGCTCGCTGGCTGGGAAATCAAGCGCGAGTGGCACGCCTATGCGTTCGAGGAGCTGCGCAGGGCGGGCTACGAGGTCTCCAGCGCCTACACGATGGTCAAGAGCCAACAGACTGAGTTCATCTATCGAAGCGCGCTGTGGGAGGGCGCCGACATGATGCCGGTCGGCGTGTCGTCGTTCGGCCACATGAGCGGCGTGCACGTGCAGAACTCGCCGAACTGGGACGAGTACTTCCAGATGATCGGAGAGAGCGAGTTGCCGGTGACGCGCGCCTTCGCGACAACGCCTCAGCAGCGGCTCACCCGCGAGGTGATCCTGCAGCTCAAACTCGGCCGTATTCGCCCGAGCTACTTCAACGACAAGTTCGGCGCCGACATCCTGCAGCAGTTCGCCGACCCGTTGAATACACTGAAAGAGGAGGGCTTGCTGGAGATCGAGGATGATCTCGTCAAGCTGACCCCGGCGGGACTCCTGCGGGTCGATTCGTTACTCCCCGCCTTCTACGCCCCTGAATTCCAGCACGCCCGGTACACATGATCATGAAAAAGACCACTGCCGTTTGTCTCGGCAGCACGCTCTTGCTCGCCGCAGCATGGCCGGCGACGGCACAGCAAGCACCGCCGGCGACCGCACAGCAAGCGCCGCCGGCGACCGCGTCAGGACCGAACTCCCAGGACGAAGCTCCCCCCCAGCCGCAGCAGGAAGAGGCGCGGCGTGGCCAGACGCGAGTGTTCATCTTCGTGGAAGGCAGCCTGCCGTACGTTCCGACCTCCAACACGATCGCCACCAAGTTGCCGCTATCGCTACAACTGACGCCGTTCCACGTCGGCATCGTCACCGAGGCTCTCTTCGAGGAGCGCTACGACACCACGGTGTCCGGGGCGTTGATGAACATCAGCAACGTCAACATCCAACCCGGCAACGGGGTCAACGACTTCTTCATCATCCGCGGCTTCGACTCGCTGAGCAGCACGCTGATCATGACCGACGGCGCCTCCGAGCCAGAGACCACGTTTTACGAGCTGTACAACGTCGAAAACGTCGAGGTTCTAAAGGGGCCGAGTGGCTTTCTGTACGGCAGCAATCCGCTCGCCGGCACGGTCAACCTGGTGCGCAAGCAGCCGCTACCCGTCACGCTCGGGAGCGCCCGCGTAACGCTCGGCCGTTTCAACTGGATCGAAGCGGCGGCCGACTTCAACTACGGCAACGTCGACGGCAACTTCTTCTTCCGCGTCAACTCGGTGTTTCGCGACCGCAGCGGCTACCGCGACCGCATCGAGGGACGCACCTTCGCGATCAACCCGGCCGCTACTTGGAAAACGAGCGACAGCACGTCGCTGAACCTGAACTTCGAGTACGTCTCCGCCGACTACTCCCCCGACGCCGGTTTGCCGCTGATCTTCGGTGACGTCGTGGCGGTCGACCGCACGACCAACTACCAGTCGGCGCTCGATTCGTCGGATCAGAACATCTACCGGCTGCAGGCCGACTATCAGAACGAGGTTTCCGACAACCTCACCCTGCGCAACAAGTTCTACTACCGGGGGCTCGATTGGCTTTCGAACGGCACGCTGTTCAACGGCGTCATCCCGGTGTTCAACGAGTTTTTCATACCCACCGGCGAGTTTCTTCTCAGCCGTTCGCTGATCCTATTGGACAACGAGCAGAACTGGATCGGCAACCAGCTCGAGGCGGCAATCAACGGCAACACCGGCTCGGTGAGCCACAATCTGCTCCTGGGTTTCGAGCTCGCTCGCCAGGCCGACCTCTTCACGCTCGACGTCGGGTTCCTGCCGGATGTCCCGCTGCTCGATCCCGGCGCCCCGACGCTCGGGCCGCCGATCCTCCTGCCGCAGTTCTCGCAGGCGGGCGATTCACGGGCGATCATCGCGGCGCCGTACGCCATCGACCAGATCACTTTCAACGATCGCTTCCAGGTGCTCGCCGGGGTGCGCCTCGACACGATCGATTTCAACGACGATCTCAAGGGCGTCTCGCGGCGCGATACCAAGGCGAGCCCGATGCTCGGCGTCGTGTTCGTCGCCGACGAGAACAGCTCGATCTACGCCAACTACACGCGCTCGTTCGCGCCACCGGCGCCGCGCGTGCAGACCGGGCAAGTGCTCCCCGAGGAGGGTGAACAGATCGAGGCCGGCTTCAAGCGCGAGTTTCTCGACCGCCGCGGCCGCGCCACCTTCGCCGTCTACCAGCTCGAGCGCCGGAACATCGGCATCCCCGACGCCAACGGCGTCACCCAGCAGGTCGGGTCCCAGCGCTCGCGCGGCTTCGAGACCGAATTGTTCGTCGAGACATCGCGGGGGCTCCGCTTCGTGGGCTCCTACGCGTACAACCGCGCCGAGCTCACCGAGTTCAGCGAGCAGGTCATCATCGGCGTCGATCCGCTTTTCTTCACCCCGATCTTCGCTACCGCCGATCGCTCGGGCCCTCGTCGGCTACTTGCGACATGGACGTCCTGCTCGAACAAAGTCGCGGCACGTTTTCGTCCGATTGAAGGCGCCACACTGTCATTTTGCCGCGTCCGTGACGATAAGGGACATCCTCCACACGCACGCTCGCGCCGCACGTACTTGACCGTATGCGACGCCTTCAGACGTGGCAGTAGCCCTGCCTCTAACAATGACGACTTGCCGACACCTGACTGCCCGTAGAGCAGAATGATGGGGG
>JADFNY010000376.1 GCA_022563115.1 Acidobacteriota bacterium
GTAGATCACGAAAAACGTGCCGCCCAAACCGAGGGAGAAGAACGCCTGCCCGGTGGCCGCCAACAGGGCCTGGCGGGTGACGTCACCCCAGTTCGGCGTCACCAGATAGACGATGCCCTCCCAAGCCCCCGGCAACGTCACCGAACGAATCGCCAGCAGGACCATGAGCACACCGAACAGGGGCACGAACACGATGCTGGCCTTCTCGATGCCGCGCTTCACGCCCCGCCCCACCACCTCGGCTGAGGCCGCCGCCACGATCGCCGCGCATAGCACCTGCAGCGGCCAATTGGTCTGCAGCCAGCCGAAGGTCGCCGATGAGAAATTGTCGGTCGCTCCCACGACGTTGGCGATCGCGATCCCCAGGTAGGCGAGAATCCAGCCGAGCACGACCAGGTAGTACGACATCGCCATGCCGACGCCGATGACCAGCAGGACACCAACCACCTTGCCGGCTCCGATGCCGGCCGTGGCGTACACCGAGAGTGGCCCCTGCCGGGTCGCGCGACCCAGCGCAAGCTCGGCCATGAGCGCCGGGACGCCGACGATCGCGACCACGAGAAGGTAGATGAGCAGGAAGGCGCCGCCGCCGTAAAGGCCCATCATGTAAGGAAATCGCCAGACGTTACCGAGACCTACGGCGACGCCGAGGAGGGCGAAGATAGCCCCCCATCGACCGGTGAACAACTCGCGTTCAGTGCCCTGATCCTGCGCCATTTCGGGCGCGAGTCTAGCACCCTGCTAGCAGGCCGCGGGGGAACTGTGATGGGTCTGGTCACACCGGCTAGCAGGGTGCTGAAGAACTCCCGGGGGGCTTCTTCAGCACCCTGCTAGGGCGCAGATGAAGGGGCCGCGCCGGCGAGTCAGAGGGCGCTCCGAAGAGAAAGCGCGAAAAAGTCGTTGACAGTTTTTCGGTAGCCGCTAAGGTGGATCTGGTTCGGGTGAACGTCCCGGCCGAGCGACGGAAGTCGCCGTGCATCTGTTGATGGCAGGGCGACAAAGGGAGTCGGGAAGGCTTCGGCTGGAACGACGACCGGAGGCGCGCCGCTGGAGGAGAAGCGGAGGACTTTCGTTGGGAGGCCGATCGCGGCGAGCACCCGAGCCGCTTTTTTTTGTGCGCTCGGGGCTTTTTTTGTCTTCAGCACCCTGTTAGCAGGCCAGCAACACCCTGTTAGCGGGCCAGCAACACCCCGACCTGCTCTCTGAGCCGAACCTCTTCGCCGGGCAGGTATCCGTAACGACGCCAAACGATTCGACCTTCCTCGTCGACGAGGTAGGTCGTTGGCGTCGCGGTGACCCGGTATCGCGCCACGGCAACGTCTTGGGTGTCGAAGACGTTGGGGATCTCGAAGCCGAATTCCTTATAGAAAGCGTCCGTCCCAGGCCGATCGTCACGCACGTCGACGGCGACGACGGAAAAACCGTCGTCCTTCAACTCCCGGTACAGGGCGTCGAGGTGAGGAAACTCCTCACGGCAGGCTGGTCACGTGGGTGTCCAGAAGTTGATCAACGTGAGGCGCGCATCGATATCGGACAAGCGCAGCGAGTCGAAGCCGTAGCCGGGAAGCTCGAAGTCCGGCGCCTGCACCACAATACCCGCCCGTTTCCCGGAAAACCACGCATCGAAGCCGTCGCCCGGCGAGCCGAGCTCCGCGTACATGAATCGCAGACCTTGCTCGAGCTGCGAGCGATCGCTGATCAACGTGGCTCGAGTGAGCCACTCGGCGCCGATTGCCGGGTTGCCGGCTTCGGAGTGCGCCCAACCGATCTGGTAGGGGAGCTCGATGTTCGTTTGCGGCAGGCCGAGGATATCGTTGGGAGGCCACGACATCTCCAGCGCTCTCTCCCAAGCCTCGGCGGCCGATGCAGGCTCGCCGAGCTCCGAGTACGCGTCGCCCATCAGCTCATGGAGCTCCGAGATGACCTCCGCCGTGGGGTACTCGCGCAGAAACCGCGCCGCTAGCTCGAGCCGCTCCTCGCCGTGGGCGCCCCTGATCGCGCGGACCCGCCGCTGGGCGATCTCTTCGGTCAGCCGCCCGCCGCTCCCGTAGTCGGGACTCGCGGTCGTATCGAGAATCGTTCCTCGGCCGTCGGGGTCGGCGCCAACGGCGGCACGGTCCGGCTCGAGCCGATCCATGCCCTGGCACGCCACGGTCGACACGACCGCGACGAGCACCGCCAGGGCGCGCGTAAGATTCTTCACGACTCGCTTCTCACCCATTAGACGATGCAAACACGGGTGCCGCGACGGTGCAAGATCACCACGATCCTCAATGTCAGCGCTTCCGACCCAACGTTCACGCTACCCGTCCCGCCTTGGGTCACCGGCGCGAGCGCCCAGCGCTGCTTCAACTCCTCGAACCAGTTGAGGGCGATCGTGGACGTTCGATCCCGCCTCACCGTATGTAGCCCAGCGCCCGAAGTGAACGTAGCTGCTCCGGGGTCAGCTCGACCTCACCGGATGGCGTGAAGTACTGCGCCAAGGCCATGTGGGCCTCGAACTGGGCGACGTTGGTGTGCTACTCAGACCTCAGTGCGACCATCGGGTCTACTTTCGTCGCCCGACGGGCCGGGATGGAGCACGCCAACAGCGCGATGGAAACGAACATGGCGGCGGCGGCCGCAAGGGTCGCCGGGTCGGTCGCGGTGACGCCAAAGAGCCGACTGGCAATCACGCCGGTTAGAGCCACAGCGGCCGGTATCCCGATGGCGACGCCGAGCAGCGCCAACACCAGGCCCCGCCGGACAATCAGCGTGAACACATCGGTCCGCTTAGCTCCGAGGGCGGTGCGGATCCCGAGCTCGTGGGTGCGCTGGGCGACCGCATACGACATCACTCCGTAGAAGCCCATGGCGGCCAGCGCCACGGCCAGCCCGGCGAAGAGCCCGAGCAGCTGCAGCCAGAACTTCTCCTGAGACGCCGAGCCGGCGAGCCACGCGTCCATGGTCATGATCAAAAAGGGCACCAGGTCCGGGGCCACGTCGGCCATCGCCGTGGTTACCGCTCCCGCCAGGCTCAGCGGGTCAGCTGCTGTGCGAATCACGAGCCGCTTGAGGTTCGTCATCCGCGCAGAAGACATTTTGTACACGTCCAGATGCTGCCCGTACGGCACATACATGAGGGGGCCGCTGCCAGACCTCAAGCGGCGCTTGACATCGCCCACGACGCCGACGATCGTGCGCGGCTGGTCATCGATGAGATCCTCGTGGACGAATGCGCGTATCAGGTCTGCTTGTACGCGTGCGCCGAGGGGATCCTCCCCAGGGAAGAACTGGCGCGCCATGGTCTCATTGATGATGGCTACGCCCGGAGCGCCGGCGCCATCGCGCACGGTGAACACCCGACCCTTCCGCAGCGGGATCCGCAGCGTCCGAAAATAGTCGGGGCTGATCTCCACGTACGCGGCTTGGAACGGCTCTTCGCGAGCCACCGCGGGACGCCCTAGGTCCCTCACGGAGCGCCCGATCCTTAAGGAGGAGACCAGCGCGACGGAGTCGACCTCTGGCAGGGTCTCGATTCGCTCAAGGAGCTGCTGCTGCACAAGGGCCGTGCGGGGCGTGAACCGCACAACGTCCGAGTTCAATATCTCCTCGGCTCCTAGTGTAGTGTCTCCAACTTGGCTTGACAATAAGTAATCGGTCGCGTAGCCTCTCCTGCATGTGGGAGCCAGCCCAGAGACTCGAGGTTACAGAGAAGCAGAGAGCGACATTGGAAGCGTGGGTTG
>JADFNY010000047.1 GCA_022563115.1 Acidobacteriota bacterium
CACCGGCGACGAGGCGACCCACTGAGCGGCGCCGCGAACCCGGTAGATCTCTACTTCGACTTCGTTTCGCCGTATACGTATCTAGCGTTGACCCAGGTGGAAGCGTTCGGGGAAGCTCACGACGTCGATTGGCAACTGCGGCCAGTGGTCTACGGCGCGTTGCTGAGCGCCACCGGCCTGGTGGGGCCGGCCGAGGTGGAGATCAAGCGTCGCTATACGTTCCGCGACATCACCCGCACCGCCAAGATGCTCGGCGTGCCGCTCGTCGGGCCGCCCGAGCACCCGTTCCGGTCGCTCGAAGCGCTGCGTGCGGTGTGCCTTTTTGCCGAAGACCCGCTGGCGTTGCGCCTCGTCGTCGCGCTGGCCCATGCTTGCTGGGGCGAGGGGCGGGATTTGACCGACCAGGCAGTGATCGGTGAGGTCGTTGCCGGGGTGGGCCTTGACGAGACGGCTCTGGGTGACCGCATCGCCGATCCCGAGGTGAAGCGGTCGCTGCGGGAGCACACCGAAGGCGCTCTTTCCGCGGGTGTTTTCGGCGTTCCGACCTTCCGCTGCGGCGGCGAGCTGTTCTGGGGAAATGACCGCATGGGGCAGCTCGCCGCGCGGCTGGACGGTACGTTGGACACCAACGAGGCGGGCGCCGAGGCCATGGAGTTACGGCCGCGGGGTGCCGATCGCCGTGGTTCGCCCATGCACCGCGAGCCGGCAGAGGAGTCGACACGAGAATCGCTCGCCCCGCGGCCTTGCCGATAGGATCGCGCGGCTTTCGCAACCGCGTTCTCGAGGCGTTCTGTCTGTTCCTTGTCGCCCTCTGCTGCATGCTGGTCGCCTGGTCGCAGACGCGCGGCGACGACCTTCTCGACCTCGAGGCGGGTGCGGTCATTCTTTCGGTCACCAGCGAGTACGATTCGTGGCCGGCGCTGGCCCTGCTCGACAACAACGCCTACACCGGTTGGGCGAGTCGTCGCGGCCGGGTAGCTCCAAACACGATCGTTGTCGAGTTGCCGCGGCTGTTCGAGCTCGACTCGATCGTCTTCGACAACGCGCGGGCGCAGGAGGTCAACTATCCGGGGATCTCGGCGCGCCAGGTGGAGGTGTGGATGTCGAGAGCGGGTCCGGATGTCGCGGAACGTGGCGTGGACCGCGGGACCCCGGTGATCCCGAGCCCCCGTGCGAGATCGGATCGGTGGCCTGGGCGGAGGAGTGATTCCACCTAGCAGGCGGTGGTGAAAGTGTGATGGGTCTGGTTGCGACGACAAGAGGCCAGGTGCAAGGCGCCGCGCGACATGGATGACTATGAGTCCCTCTACGAGCGCTTTCGGCTCGATTCTCCGGCGCGCTTCAATTTCTGCCGCGACGTGTTCGACGGGTGGGCCGAGGATCCCGCCAAGATCGCCCTCGTGTGGGTGGATGACGACGGCAACGAGGTGCGGCGGACGTTCGCCGGCCTGAAGGACGAGTCGGCGAGGCTCTGTAACGTGCTCTCGGCCCGTGGGGTTCGGCGCGGCGACGTCGTCGTCGTCATCCTGCCGCGCCTGATCGAATGGTGGGTCGTGAATCTAGCCTGCCTTCGGATGGGCGCCGTCGTTTGCCCGGGCACGACGCAACTGAAGGCGAAGGACATCGCCTACCGGCTGCAGGCCTCGGAGGCGGTCTGTGTCATTGCCGAGGACGGTGTTGCTGCCGAGATCGACGCGGTCGTCGACGGCTGTCCCGATGTCGGGGTGCGCATCCTCGTCGGTGGCTCGCGCCCCGGCTGGGAGACCTACGAGGAGATCGTCTCGGCGGCCGACGAGGAATTCGAAACCGTCGACTCGGCGGCCGACGATCCGGCGATTCTCTACTTTACGTCGGGGACGACCGGATTCCCGAAGATGACGCTGCACACCCACGTCTCCTACCCGCTCGGCCACCGGATTACGGGCGAGTTCTGGCTCGACCTGGGCCCCGATGATCTGCACTGGAACGTCAGCGACACCGGATGGGCAAAGGCGGCGTGGAGCTCGCTGTTCGGCCCCTGGAACATGGGTGCCGCGGTGTTCGTGCATCAGAGTCCCCGCTTCGATCCGCAGCGGACGCTGGAGATCCTCTCGTGTTTCCCGATCACGACGCTGTGCGCCGCCCCCACCATCTACAGGATGCTCATCCTCGAGAACCTCGGCCGCTGGTCGTTCCACAGCCTGCGCCATTGCGTCGCCGCGGGTGAGCCGCTCAACCCGGAGGTCATCGAGGTCTGGAAACAGGCGACCGGTATCGCCATCCGCGACGGCTACGGCCAGACCGAAAGTGTGTTGTTGGTCGGCAGCTTTCCGGGGCTCGAGGAGCGTCCGGGTTCGATGGGAAAGCCGGCGCCGGGCTTCGTCGTTTGTATCATCGACGACGACGGCAACGAGGTTCCCGACGACCGGGAGGGCGACATCGCGGTGCGCGTCGCCCCCGAGCGTCCGCTCGGGCTCTTCAAGGAGTATTGGAAAGACCCGGAGCGGACCGCCGCGACCCACAAAGGCGATTGGTACCTGACCGGCGATCGCGCCACCCGCGACCCGGACGGCTACCTCTGGTTCATCGGCCGCGCCGACGACGTCATTTTGTCTGCCGGCTATCGCATCGGCCCGTTCGAAGTCGAGAGTGCCCTGCTCGAGCACGAAGCGGTCGCCGAATCCGCCGTCGTTTCGACGCCCGACGAGATGCGCGGCGAGCTGGTCAAAGCATTCGTCGTCCTGGCGCCCGGCCACGAACCTTCCGACGAGCTGGCGCTGGAGCTGCAGGAGCACACCAAGGCGGCAACCGCACCCTACAAGTACCCACGCCGCATCGAGTTCGTCGACGAGCTTCCAAAGACGGTGAGCGGCAAGATCAAACGCGCCGTCTTGAGGGCCCGAGAGCGGGCCGACTAGCTGTTGTTTCTAACGAGGTTGTTCACGGCTCGCCCTGATTCTGGTGATCGGCGGCGAAGCCGACATCGTTGTCCGGCGCTTGCTCGAGCCGGTCGAGGTAGTTGCCAATCCGATGACCGATGGCTTCGACGAGTTTAGCCTCGCGCAGCGAGGGCTCGGCACGGCCCAACAACGTCCGGAAGGTCCGCATCACTGCCGCGGCCTCACGGGGTTCGAAGAAATCGATGCGCCCGAGCCCGCTCTCGAGGGCGCCGTACATCTGTTCGAGGTCTTCCTGCGTCGCCGGTGGCGTCTCCCGGCAATGCTTGCCGCTCGCCGGCGGCTCTTTCTGCTCGGGATCACCGACAGCCAAGAGCAACTCGTAGCAGACTACCAGGCATGCCTGGGCCAGGTTGAGGCTGTGGAAGTCCGGGTCGGTGGGGATACCGACCACCTGGTGACAAAGATCCAACGCCGCGGTCGGCAGTCCCTTGTCCTCACGGCCGAAGACGATGGCGACCAGCCCCTGGCGAGCCCGCTCGATAACCGCCGGGGCGATGGCGCGCGGTCGGGCCGTGTTCCTTTCGGCAGAACGAGCGCGGCCTGACGTTCCGACGACATAGAGCGCGTCCGAGACGGCCGCCGGGAGGTCCTGGTAAAATTCGGTCCCCTCGACGATCCCGCGGCTCCGGTGGGCGACCCCGTCAATACGCCGCATGTCGAACTCGTCCGGCTTCACCAGCCGCAGCCGCGACAGCCCCATGTTCATCATCACCCGGATGACGCCGGCGATGTTGACGACGTCCTTGGGCCGGTGCAGGACGACGACGACGTTCGAGAGCGGATTGGTTTCGGACACTTTCTATCTCATCCGGACTCGTTCGCCGAGCCGATGCTGTCGACGATCTTGCTGACCACGGTGGTTTTGCCCGCGCCGCTGTCGCCGGCGACGCCGATGACGATCGGTCGCATCGCTGTTCTCCGTGAGGGTTGCGGGGAGGTTGCCCGGCGTCGTCCCGCTTGGCAAGCGCCCGGGACGGCACACTAGAATGTCCCGATGCACCAACGCCTCACGGTGAACTTGGTGGTCAACGGCGAGACCTACGAGCGCGATGTCGAACCGCGCATTCTTCTGAGCGACTTCCTGCGCCACGACCTCGGCCTCACCGGGACCCATGTCGGCTGCGAGCATGGGGTTTGCGGCGCCTGCACGGTGCTTGTCGAGGGCGAGGCGGTGCGTTCTTGCCTGATGTTCGCCGTGCAAGTCGACGGCCGACAGGTGACGACCGTCGAAGGGCTGGCGCCCAACGCCGAGGAGCTGCACCCGCTGCAAGAGGCGTTCTGGGAGAGCCACGGCCTGCAGTGTGGCTTCTGCACGCCGGGAATCCTGCTCAGCATGGTTCCGTTCCTGGAGTCGAACCCGGATCCCAGCGAGAAGGAAATCCGCGAGGCCTTGTCGGGGAACCTGTGTCGCTGCACCGGTTACCAGAACATCGTCGACGCGGTACAGCGGGCTGCTGCTGGGCAAGCTGCGGGCGGCGCCACGCCTGAAGCAGCCGACGTGGCCGATGAGCCTTCGCGGCGCGACGGTGGTGACGAGGCGACCGCCGGCGAGGTGCCGGCATGACGACTAGGTACTTCGGCGAGCCGATCCGGCGCAACGAGGATCCACGCCTGTTGCGCGGTGAGGCGCTGTTCGTGGACGACGTCCAGCTGCCCGGCATGCTGCACGTCGCCTTCGTGCGCAGCGACTTCGCCCACGGACGGGTCAACAGCATCGACGTCAGCGGCGCACTCGATGTTGCGGGCGTGGTAGCGGCGTACACGGCCGGCGACCTCGGTGACCTCTGGCGTCCGGGGCCGTTGCTCGTCCCTCCGCCCCCGACGATCGAGCGTCTGACGTTCAACGAGCGCACCCAGGTGCCGCTCGCCAAGGACAAGGTGCGCCACGTCGGCGAGCCGCTCGCCGTGGTCCTGGCGGAGAGTCGTTACGCCGCCGAGGACGGCGTCGGCCGCATCTTCGCCGACATCGAGCCTATCGATGCGGTCGTCGATCTGGAGTCGGCGCTGGCGCCCGGCGCGCCCCTCGTGCACGACGATCTGGGCACCAACCTGATGGCCCACGTGATCCAGGAGAAGGGCGACTACGCCGCCGTTCGAGACAGCGCCGATCTCCTCATCGCCCGGCGACTGCATTACGACCGGGGCACCGCGGCGGCGATGGAGAACCGCGGTGTTGTCGCCGACTGGGAGCCGCGCGGTCGGCTGCTGCGGGTTTGGGACACCACCCAGGCGCCGATTCCCTTGCGAAACGGCCTCGCTGCGATGTTCGACCTCGGGCAGTCGGAGGTCCAGGTGATCGCGCCGTTCATCGGCGGCGGCTTCGGGCCCAAGATCATGATGTTCTATCCGGAGGAGGTGATCGTTACCTGGCTGGCGCTGAAGCTGGCCCGGCCGGTGAAGTGGATCGAGGATCGCCGCGAGAACTTCTTCGCCACCACCCAGGAGCGCGGTCAGATTCACGACGCCGAGTTTGCCTTCGACAAGGACGGCAGGATCGTCGGCGTGCATGACGTCTTCATGCATGACGCCGGAGCCTATGCGCCTTATCCACTGACCGTGCCGATCAACAGCTCCTGCACGCTGCTCGGGCCCTACCGGGTGCTGAACTACTACACCGAGTTCAAGGCGGCGTTCACCAACAAGCCGATCGTCACCCCCTATCGGGGTGCGGGGCGGCAGCACGGGGTGTTCGTCATGGAGCGGATGCTCGACCTTGCGGCCCGCGAGCTGCAGCTCGATCCGGTCGAGATTCGGCGCCGCAACTTCCTCGTTCCCGAGGAATTCCCCCACCATCACGAGATCATCTTCCAGGACTTCAAACCGCTGATCTACGACAGCGGCGACTACGAGCCGGCGCTCGACAAGGCGGTCGAGATGATCGGCTACCGGGAGTTTCGCGCCGCCAGGGCGGCCGCGAGGGACGGCGACGGCGACGGCGACGAGAAGCGCGCGGCGGACGATCCGTCCGCTGACGGTCGGCTCAGGGGCATCGGCGTCGTTGCCTACGTCGAAGGCACCGGCATCGGCCCCTACGAGGGCGCCCGCGTTTCGATCGAGCCCAGCGGTCGGGTCAACCTCGCCACCGGCATCGGCACCCAGGGCCAGGGGCACCAGACGTCGTTCGCCCAGATCGTTGCCGACCAGCTCGGGGTCCATCCCTCCGACGTGCGGGTGGTCACCGGCGACACACGCGAGTTCGGGTGGGGCACCGGGACCTTCGCATCGCGCGGCGCCGTTGTTGCCGGAAACGCCTGTCAGACTGCCGCTGAAGCGGTGCGCGCCAAGGTCCTCGAGCTCGCCGCCGAGGAGCTAGAGGTAGCCCAGGATGACCTCGTCCTCGAAGGTGGCAAGGTGTTTGCGAAGGGCGCGCCCCAGATTTCGATCGAGCTCGGCGAGCTCGCCGTCAAGGCCAACCCGTTGCGTGGCGCCGTGCGCCACGGCACCGAGCCGGGACTCGAAGCGACCTCGTATTTCGGGCCCGAGTCGGGCACCACGGCGAGCGGTGTACACGCCATGATCGTCGCCGTAGATCCCGAGACGTTCATGGTCGAAATCGAAAGATACGTCGTCGTCCACGACTGCGGCAGGGTGATCAACCCGCTCATCCTCGAGGGGCAGATCGTCGGCGGTGTCGCGCAGGGCATCGGCAACGCGTTCTACGAACAATTGGTCTTCGACGATCAGGGGCAGCTGCTGTGCCCGTCGTTCATGGACTACCTGCTGCCGACCGCTACCGACGTGCCGCGCATCGAGACCGCCCATCACGAGACGCCGTCGCCGCTCAATCCGCTCGGTATCAAGGGGGCGGGTGAGGCCGGAGCCATTCCGGTAGCGGCGCTGTTCGCCCAGGCGCTCGAGGACGCGCTCGGGCTGGAGGGCTTCGAGCTGCTCGAGATCCCGCTGAGCCCGAACCGCTTGTTCGAGCTCGTGACGGCGCACCGGGGAGGGGGGCAGGCCGGTGACGGGTCGGCGCGGGAGAACCACCCCGCCAACGGAGACACGCCGGTGCCAGAAAAGTACCCGCCCAACGGAGACACGCCGTGAAACCGGCTCCGTTCGAGTACAAGGCTCCGGCGACGACGGACGAGGCGGTCGATTTGCTGGCCGAGCACGGTTGGGACGCGAAGCTATTGGCCGGCGGGCAAAGCCTCGTGCCGGCGATGAACTTTCGTCTGGCGCAACCCGCGGTGTTGTTGGACCTGAACCGCATCGACGAGCTCGCCTACATCCGCACAGTCGATAGCGCGGAGGAAACCGGCTCGACGGGTAGCAACGTTGCCGAGGGCGACGGTGGAGGCGGCGCGGTAGGGCTCCGCATCGGCGCGATGACCCGCCAGGCGGCGCTCGAGCGCAGCGCCGCCATCGCGGCTCACTCGCCCTTGCTTGCTGCGGCGCTCCCGTACATCGGCCATCCCCAGATCAGGAATCGCGGCACCATCGGCGGCAGCATTGCGCACGCCGACCCGGCCGCCGAACTGCCGGCGATCGTGGTGGCACTGGACGCCGAGCTGACGATACGCAATAGCGAGGGCGAGCGGCGCGTTGCGGCCGCCGAATTCTTTCAGGGCCTGTTCTCGACCGCGTTGGGGCCGAATGACCTTCTCATCGAGGTCGACATCCCGGCATTGCCCGCGGGCACTGGCTGGTCGTTTCAAGAGGTCGCGCGCCGCCACGGTGACTACGCGCTTGTCGGCGTTGCCGCCACGGTGCGGTTGGCGGGCGACGTCTGTGAGGCGGCGCGCATGGTCTTCCTGTCGGTCGGCGGCGGGCCGGTCATCGCGTCGAACGCCGAGGCCTCGCTTGTCGGACAGCCCCTCGACGAGCGGCGCATCGGAGAGGCGGCACGGCTGGCGGCGAGCGAAGACATCGACCCGGTCAACGACATCCATGCTTCCGTCGCGTACCGTCGTCATCTGGCCGAGGTGCTGGCGCGCCGCGCCCTCCACGAGGCCGGCGCCCGGGCGCGTAGCGGGGCCGGCGCGTGAGTGCCGCTCCCGAGGTCCGGATACAGAACGGCATGGTTGAACTGTTGAATGAGTTGCCGCCCGGGCCGCTGTCGAACCCCGACATCGCCCCGACAACCATCGCTGAGCGCACCTGGAGCACCTGGCACATCGCGTCGCTGTGGATCGCGATGAGCATTTGCATACCGACCTACATGTTGGCCGCCAACATGGTCGAGGCCGGGCTCAGCTGGCGCCAGAGCTTGCTGGTGATCTCGCTCGGCAACACCATTGTGTTGGTCCCGCTGCTGGTCAACGGCCACGCCGGAACGAAGTACGGCATCCCGTTTCCAGCCTACGCGCGGGCCGCCTTCGGTACCCGCGGCGCCCACGTTCCCTCGCTGCTGCGAGCGGTCGTGGCGTGCGGCTGGTTCGGCATCCAGACCTGGATCGGTGGCCTCGCCATCTCGGCGATCATGGGCACCTTGTGGGGCGGATGGAATCAGATCGGTGGGGGCGCCTCGTTCATGGGCCACCGGCTGCCCGATTTCCTCGGCTTCTTCCTGTTCTGGCTCATCAACATGTACTTCGTCTACGCCGGCACCGAGTGGATCAAATGGCTCGAGACGCTGGCGGCGCCGTTTCTGATCGTTGTCGGCCTGGCGCTCTTCGTCTGGGCGACGCGCGCCGCGGGCGGCATCGGGGCGATCCTGGAGCAGTCCGACCGCCTGTCGGCGGCGCGCGAGGATAGCTCCCGGCTGGTGTTCATGACGACGCTGTTCATCCCATGGCTTACGGCGATGGTCGGGTTCTGGGCGACGCTGGCGCTCAGCATCCCGGATTTCAGCCGCTACGCGCGCAGCCAGAAGGACCAGTTCCTCGGCCAGACGATCGGCCTGCTGACCGCCATGCCGTTGGTCTCGTTCGTCGGGATCTCGGTCACCAGTGCGACGGTCATCCTGTACGGCGAGGCGATGTGGAATCCAGTCGATCTGGTCTCACGCCTGTCGGCTGACTACGAGAGCCCGCTGGTCGGCGTGCTGGCGATGTTCGCCCTGGTGCTGGCGACCTTGAGTACTAATATCGCCGCCAACGTCGTCGCCCCCGCCAACAGCTTCTCGAACCTGGTCCCGGAGCGCATCAGCTTTCGGGTCGGCGGGTTGATCGCCGGCACCATCGGCATCCTGATTTTCCCGTGGCGGCTGCTGGACATGTACCAGACCTGGCTGATCAGCTACTCGGGTCTCCTCGGCGCGGCGGGTGGCGTCATCGTTTGCGACTACCTGCTGATCCGGCGCACGGAGCTCGACCTGCCCGGGCTCTACGGCCGCAACGGGACCTACGATTACAAGGGCGGCTTCAACCCGGCCGCGATCGCAGCGTTGACGGCGGGGATTCTCGTCGCGTTGGCGGGTAAGCTGCATCCGGCGCTTGCCTTTCTGTTCAACGGCGCCTGGTTTTCCGCTGCCACCGTCTCATTTTTCGTCTACTTGATCATGATGAAGAAGAAACCAACCACGGAGACGCGATGAAGCCCTACGATCTTTCGCAGGATCTGAACCAGGAGGTCAGCTTCTGGCCCTACTACCCGCCGTTCGAGGTCAAGTACATCAAGCGTAAGTCCGAGCACGGTGTCAACGCCCAGTACATCCAGACCTCCAACCACATGGGCACCCACCTCGATGCGCCGCGCCACTTCGTCAGCGACGGCATGACCATCGACCAGATTCCGCTCGACTGGCTCTACGGCGACGGTGTCATCGTCGATCTCAGGGACGAGATGGACGCCCTCGGCGCCTACTCACCGGAGATGATCGAGAAGCGCGTCGAAGTGAAGGAGGGCGACCTGCTGATCCTCCACACCGGCTGGCACCGCTACTCTCAGTTCGGCGCGGAGTCCGACGAGGAGTACTACATCCACATGCACCCGGGGGCTCACCCCAGCATGGTGCCGTGGCTGCTCGAGAAGAAGATCAAGATCTGGGGCGTCGATGCCGTCTCCACCGACCACCCGATGAACCTGCCGATTGGCCGCTTCTTGGGCAAGGGCACGTTCGGGCATTGCGATCGCGTGCGGGCCAAGGCCGAGGAGGTGTTCGGCGGCGCGGAGGAAGTCGACCGGCTGTTTCCCCACGACCACTATCAGCTCACCCACAACGCATTGTTCTCGCACAACTGCATGCACATCGAGAACCTCGGTGGCCAGATCGACGCCCCCGAGCTGCAGGACAGACGGCTGACGATCGGCTGCTTCCCCTGGAAGTTCAAGGGCGGCGAGGCGGCGTTCTGCCGCGTGGTCGCGTTCGTCGAGGACTAGCAACGTGCCGAAGAACCGCGGGAGATTCCGTTAGGGGAGGTTGCATGGACGTCGCGCGCTTGCCAGCAGCGGAGCTTCGCCGGCTGATCGGCGATCGAGAGTTATCGTGCGTCGAGGTGATCGAGGCGTGCCTGGCGCAGATCGAGCGCTACAACGGCGCGATCAACGCGGTGGTGACGTTGAACGACGACGCTGTCGACGAGGCGCGCCAACTCGACCAGCGGTTGGCGGCCGGCGACGGCGTCGGTGTATTGGCCGGGATTCCGGTGGGCATCAAGGACGTCACCCACACCGAAGGGATGCGCACGACCTTCGGCTCGCCGTTGTACGCCGACCACGTTCCCGAGGTCGACGCGCTGGTCGTTCAGCGGCTCAAGGTCGCCGGTGCGATCATTCTCTGCAAGACCAACACCCCCGAGTTCGCCACCGGCGGCAACACCTTCAACGAGGTCTTCGGCGCGACGCGCAACCCGTGGAACACCGACCTGAGCGTCGGCGGCTCGACCGGTGGGGGGGCCGCCGGCTTGGCCGTGGGGATGATCGCCCTGGCCGAGGGCACCGACCTGGGGGGGTCGCTGCGCATCCCGGCGTCGTTTTGCGGCGTCGTCGGGCTGCGTCCTTCGCCCGGGTTGGTCCCGACCTGGCCGCACGAGTTTCTTTGGGATGACATGCAGGTCACCGGCGGCATGGGGCGCACCGCCGAGGATGTCGCCCTCATGCTCGAGGCCGTCGCCGGGCCCGGGCGGATCGCGCCGCTGCGCCAGCCGACCGACGGGCGTGACTTCGTCGAGGTAGTGCGGCGCGGCATGCCCGAGGGGTCACGGCTGGCCTTTTGCCCCGACATCGCCGGGATCGGCGTCGACGAGGAGATCCAGAGGGTCTGCCGCGCGGCCGCCGAGGAATTGCGGCAGGCGGGTGCGACCGTCGAGGAGGTCGATCTCGATTTCGCCTACGGTTGGGACGCATTTCTCGCCATCCGCGGACTGTGGATGGTTGCCACCCAGTACTCGCGCCTCGACCGCATCGACGAGCTCGGCGACAACCTCGCCGCCAACGTCCGGGCCGGCCTCGAGACCACCACCGAACAGCTCGCCGCCGCCCAACACGCTCGGGCGCGGCTGTGGGCCGACATGTACGCGCTCTTCGAGAGGTTCGACTTCCTCCTCACGCCGTGCATGGCGGTGCCGCCGTTTCCGGTCGAGCAGAACTACCCGAAGACCATCGGCGGCCGGGCAATGAAGACCCACATCGACTGGGTGGCGCCGACCTTCATCTTGAGCCTCACCGGACTACCCATCGCCTCGGTGCCGGCGGGCGTCGACACCAACGGCCTGCCGGTCGGTCTGCAGGTGGTCGGTGGGCCGCAGAGCGAGGAAGCGGTTCTGGCGGTCGCCAGCGAGATCCAACGCGCCCGGCCGATCGGGTTGCCGCCGGCTCGCCTAGCAGGGTGCTAGACCGGAACGAGCGTCGGGTAGGCCGGCTCCCAGATCAGCTCGTCGATGAGGTCTTCGATCGTGGTATCCGCGTCGGCCTGGGCAAGCCCTTCCTCGAACACCTGCCGGGCCACCGCCTGCCCGATGCTGCGGGTGATCTTGCGCATCTCGGCGAGCCGCGGGTAGAGCTTGCCGGCCTCGAGATCCTCGGGTGATACCTGCTCGGCGAGGTCCGCGGCGGCGGCCGTGAACATCGAATCGGTGACCTTGGTGGCGCGCGCGGCGAGGGCCCCGAGACCGACGCCCGGAAAGATGTAGACGTTGTTGCCCTGGCTGACGTGGATCATGCGATCGTCGTACTTCACCGGGTCGAAGGGGCTGCCGGTGGCGATCAGCGCCCGGCCCTCGGTCCACTCGACGACGTCGGCGGCGTGCGCCTCGCTCATCGCCGTCGGGTTCGAAAGCGGGAACACGACCGGGCGTTCGACGTGCTTGGCCATCTCGCGCAGCGCCGACTCCGTGAACGTGCCCGGTACGCCACTGGTGCCGATCAGCATGGTCGGCTTCATCGTGCCCATCATGTGCTCGAGCTCGATCTTCTCCGTCGGATCCAGCCCGTGCTCGGTGGCGAGCTCGTGCGGCCAGGCGAAGGTCTTCTTGTGCTCGTCGAGGCCCTCGCGCCCGCTGTGGATCAGGCCGCGACTGTCGAGCACCGCGATCGAGCGGGTGATCTCGTCGGCCGACTTGCCCTCGCGTTCGAAGGCCCCACGCAGTTGGTGTGCGATGCCGACGCCGGCGGCACCGCCGCCGAGAATGGCGATGCGCTGGTCGCTGAGCTTCTCGCCGATCACGCGGCAGGCGGCGACGAGGCCGGCTGTGGTGACCGCCGCGGTGCCCTGAATGTCGTCGTTGAACGACAGGATCTCGTCCTGATACCTAGCGAGCAGGTCGAAGGCATTGACCTTCTTGAAGTCCTCCCACTGCAGCAGCACCTCGGGAAAGCACTCCTTGACCGCCTGCACGAACTCGTCGATGAGGGCGTCGTACTCCTCGCCGCGCAGGCGCGGTTGGCGGTACCCGACATATTGCGGATCGTCGAGCAAATGTCGGTTGTCGGTGCCGACGTCGATGCTGATCGGCAGCGTCGTCGACGGGTGAAGACCAGCGCAGCCCGCGTACAGCGCCAGCTTGCCGATCGGGATCACCATGCCGCCGGCGCCCTGATCGCCGAGCCCGAGGATGCGCTCGTTGTCGGTCACGACGATGAGGCGAACGTAGGGCTTGCCTAAGCCCGCCAGTAGCTCCTTGATGCGCCCGCGGTGCTCCGGGGTGATCCAGATGCCACGCCCGCGGCGGAAGATCTGGCTGAAGTGAAAGCCGGCTTCGCCGACCGTCGGCGTGTAGACGATCGGCATGAACTCCTCGAGATGATCGATAAGGAGCCGGTAAAAGAGGGTCTCGTTGCGGTCCTGGAGCGCCCGCAGGCCGATGTACTGTTCGAGAGGCTCGGGCTTGCGGATGATCGCCTGATAGGTGCGCTCTGCCTGATCGTCAATGGTGTTGACCTGCGCGGGCAGAAGGCCAGCCAGGCCGAAGGTCTCGCGCTCTTCCTCGGTGAACGCGGTGCCCTTGTTCAACAGCGCATCCCACAGCAACTCCTTGCCCCGCTTGGCGACCTCGATTCTCAAGGTTCCGTCGTCTTGGCGTTTGAAAAAATGCGACATAGCGGTGAGCTCGATTCAGAAAGGGGGAGGGAGAGGGCGCGTCATCTCTTGCGATCGTTGTCCGCCGGCGATTGTAGCCGGTTTCGGTCGCTTCCGTGGTTAGCAGGGCGCTGAAGAACTCCCGAGGGTACCGGGCATGGGTCTTGTGGGTTGGAGCCGATCGCCATGATGACCGCGAGCACGACCGTGTTCGTCGCCAGCAATTGCGCCAAACCCGGCAGCCCATCGAGCCACTCGGCCCCGAGGACGCTCTGCACGTAGGTCGGGACGCCGACCGCCGTGATCAGCGTGGTTCCTGTAATCAGCCCGTTCGCGGTGGTCACGCGCGCCGTTGCCAGCAGCTGCGATGTCGGCTCGATCGTTCATCGGTGGGCGCGCTTGCCGCGATAGCA
>JADFNY010000377.1 GCA_022563115.1 Acidobacteriota bacterium
CGCCACCCGGCGGCGGCATGAATCTGCCCAGTGCGCCGCCGGCGAATGCCGGAACGCGCCCGCCAGGCGCCCCCGTCGGCAGCGGCGGCCGGCCCGAGCCGCTGATCCAGCGCGACCCGATTCCGGGCGTGAAGCACGTGCTAGCGGTCGCTTCGGGAAAGGGCGGCGTCGGCAAGTCGACCGTGGCATCCAACCTCGCGGTGGCCCTGCAACAGCGCGGTCTATCCGTCGGGTTGATGGACGCCGATATCTACGGCCCCTCCGTTCCGACCATGTTTGGTGTGCACGAGCAGCCCGAGATCATCGACGTCGAGGGGCGTCGCATGATCATCCCGCTGCAGCGACACGGGTTGAAGCTGATGTCGCTGGGATTCCTGCAGCCGGAAGATGCCCCCGTCATCTGGCGTGGCCCGCTGGTGATGAAGGCGGTGCGCCAGTTCTTGCGCGATGTCGACTGGCGAGAGTGCGACATCCTCGTGATCGACCTGCCGCCCGGTACGGGCGACGCCCAGCTGACCCTGACCCAATCGGCGCCGCTCGACGGCGCCCTGATCGTGACTACGCCGCAGGACGTCTCGTTGATCGATGCCCGCAAGGGACTACACATGTTTCGGGAGGTCGACGTCCCGGTGCTCGGCATCGTCGAGAACATGTCGGTGTTCCACTGCCCGAAGTGCGGCCACCAGGAGCACATCTTCCGCGAGGGTGGCGGCCGCCGCACCGCCGAGGAGCTCGGCGTTCCGTTGCTCGCAGACATTCCGATCGATCCTCGGATCGCCGAGGCGGGCGACGCCGGTACCCCCACCGTACTGGCGCATCCGGACAGCGTGGCGGCCCGTGCCTTCGGCGAGATTGCGGGCGTGGTGGCGGCGACGCTGCTGGATGAAGGTCCGCAAGGTTAGCACCCTGCCAGACCCGGAATTAGCTGAGCACCCTGCTAGAAGTACTGAGCCATCTCGCGGTCTTCGCCCGGCGCGCCGCTGATCTCGATCAACTCGATCAACTCAGCGATCGCCAGCCGCACACTCTCTGTGGCCAGGCTCGTTGTCCCCAGCATGTTGCGGGCGACGCCCAGCTCGGGCAACGCCAGCGTCGGGGCGCCGCGGTCGAGGGCCGCTCCCGCAGCGGCCAGCCGCTCGAGGACGGCTGTTTGGGCCGGGTGATCGAGCATCGTCACCGAGTCGCGGATCGTTGCCATCTCGAGATCGACCAGCGACAGCACCTCGATGGCATCGTAGCGGAAGCTGCCGCTGTCGCCGGCGTCGCCGCCGATTACGATCGTCAATGGTGGCCGCGCCGAGACGCCGGGAAGCGACATCACAGAACGCCCGTCGAGCCACACGTTGTGGGTGCCGCGGCGAGGATCGGCGATCACCGTCAGCGTGTGCCATTGGTACGGCGAGACGTCTCCACTGATCCGCCAGGTGCCGGCCGGGGTGGTGAACACGATGCCGGTTGCCGACAACTGCGCTTCGAAGAGCGCCGCGCCGTCGTCGGGTTCGCCGCGGTCCCAGCCGCCGAACAGCCGCACCCGCTGGCTGCCCTCCTCGATCAGAAACGCCAGCCGCAGGCCGAACGCCGGGCTGTTGATCGGCAGGTCCTGGATGATTTGCAGCGTGTCTTGCGGCCGCGTTACCAGGCGCACCGAGCGAATTCCCTCGAAGGCCGCACCCTCGAGAATGTCCGGGGCCCTTTGGCCGCGCGACGCCCAGCCGCCCGAGAACACCGGAAACGGGGATACCGCCGGCAGGCTCAGGCTCACCACGCCGTTTTCGAAATCACCGTCGACAACGCGGTTCAAAGCGCGCTCCTGCGCCATGACGGACCCCGCCCCGAGGAGCACGAAAACGGCCGCCAGGATGCTGAGTTTCCTTGGAGGTTTGCGCATTGGAACGGCTCGGGATTGAATCTAGGCTGTAGCCACAACGCTGGTACTATACCTAACAGGGTGCTGAAAAACTCCCCGGGGTACCGCGCAACCCCCCGTAACGGTACCCCCGGGAGTTCTTCAGCACCCGGCTAAGAGACTTCGGCAACTCAGAGTTATTTATCAACTCACGGGCCGCGAAGTCGTTTGGCGCCGCCTCAGCCGCCTCAACAGACCTGTAGCGCCAACAAGGAGCCGAGTCGTGGAAGCAGCCACCAACGCATCGGGCCTCATTGAGTTCATTCCGGAGAACGTCGAAAAGGTCCCTGAGGACCCGGGCGTCTTCCTCATCATCGCCTCCAGCCAGAAGGTTCTGTACGTCGGGAAAACCGAAGACGAGGGCCTGCGCGAGAGCCTGTGGAACGTCCTCGAGGAGCAGCCTTTTGGTGGAACCGAGTTCTTCAAGTACATCGCCGAGTCCGATGCCGCCAAGGCCGACGAGATCGCCGCAGAGCTGATCGCCGAGCTCAAGCCGCCCCACAACCTCGGCTACGGTCGCTTCCGCAACGAGGAAGTCACGCTTCCCAAGCAGGGCCACTCCATCCGCCACGCCGCGCCGAATCCCTAGCCCGGGGCTGCCTTTGCGGGCACGGTGGGGGCAGATGCGAGGCGGCTGCTCCGTGCTTCAGCCGCGGTAGATGTGCATCAGGAAGCGGCGGGTCCAGGCCGCCCCGGCGGCGTCATCGATGAACACCAGAGTGCTGCCGACCTCCCGGACGAGCGGCGGGACGAACACGGCGTCGAGCTCGGCGACGGTGAACAGTTGGTTGCGGATACCGGTGTTCGGATCCTCGACCACACCTTGTTCGCGCCACGGTGAACCCTTCAGCCAGGGGCCGTAGTAGCCGTCGTTGCGCGCGAAGGTGACCACCACGGCGACGCCGCCCGGCCGCAGAATGCGTCCGATCTCGCGCCCGTACCCTCGGCGTAGCTCCGCGTCGACGAGGTTGTCTACCGCCGTGATGTCGAGCACGACGGCGGCGAAATCGTCGCCGATCGGCAGCGGCTCGTTGAGATCGTGCTGTTGCGTCGTCAACGTGCCGGCGAGGGTCTCTTCCCCGAGGCTCTCCTGGAGGCGACCCAGCGCCACCGCCGAGTGCTCCAGCCCGATGACCTCGTGGCCGGAGCGCGCCAGCGGGATGGCGTTGCGTCCCATGCCGCAGCCGCAGTCGACGATCGGGCCCTCAATCGTCTCGCCACGGGCTGCCAAATAGCCGAGCAGAAAACGAACCCCGCGGTCGATATCGGCGCGGTACGAGGTCGTGTAGGCGCGGATCTCGCCGTACTCGCGGTCCCAGGCCAGGCCTTGGTCGCTCAACACGCCCGACTCCAGCGGTCCGTTCAGCTCCCGGGCTCCCAGCTCTCGCCCGCCTTCAGGCCGACCGATCCCGGCGGGGCCTCGCTGTCGGGATCGGCAGGACGGTACTGGAACTCGGCGCGCGCGGTGCCCGCGACATCGTAGCGTCGGTAGCCGCGCACCCAGCAGGTGCTCGAGGCCTCGAGTCGTATCCCGGTCGGCAAACGGTACAGAGAACCCACCGGCATCGGTTCGGCGGCGGGCCACTCTTCGTCGGGACCCGGAAGATCGACACGCAACGTGCGCCAGTCGACCTTGCGGCGCTTCTCGGGCTGGCGCTCCTCGAACGTCCCGCCGCGGCGGCGGTCCTTCATCTTGCGCAGAAAATCCTTGCGCTTCATTCCAGAGAACCGAGTTCCTCGAAAAAGAATGCGGCACTGGCGATGCCGGCATAGAAGTTGCCGAGATCGAGGTTTTCGTTCGGGGCGTGGGCGT
>JADFNY010000048.1 GCA_022563115.1 Acidobacteriota bacterium
AGTGTTGCGAGTTCAGTTTTCACTGAATCCAAAATGGATCTGCTCTGCTCCATCTGCTCAACGACCTTCAGCAGTGACACGACCCTGTCCTTGGCTCCAATAAACTCGCCCAATTCATTGCTCTTGGATTGCCTATCGGAGGTGCGTTTATCATTGAGCTTATCCGCTGCGAGGGCCACCAGAGCTCCCAGTGAAGCGCCTGCGAACGCAGGATCAATGGGAGCGCCAGTGATCTTCCCAATCAGTTTGTGTGCTCTCTTTTCTGACTGGGCAACAGATGGCACCCGATCGCCTTTCCAAGGTGGAGATCCGATAGAACGATCGTCCTGACTTGCTGGCGAACTCAAGAGCCTCAGCGACCGTGAACGTCTCGGCGCGTGGCGTGACGCCTACTCCGGGGAAGCGAAGTTGATCGTCGGCACGCGTTCGGCAGTCTTCGCGCCGCTGCCGAGCCCCGGCTTGATCATCGTCGATGAAGAACATGACCCTTCTTACAAGCAACAGGAGGGCTTCAGGTATTCGGCGCGCGACCTGGCGATCTTCAGGGCCCGGCAACTGGATGTGCCCGTGCTGCTTGCCTCGGCCACGCCGTCTCTGGAGAGTTTCTACAACGCGCAACAGAGGCGCTATAAATCGCTCACGATGCCGCGACGGATCGGTTCAGCGGGGTCCCCCGCCATCCGCATCATCGACCTGAACCTGCATGCCGTCCGACACGGCTTATCCACGCCATTGATCACAGCAATCGAACGTCACCTCGCGGACGATAATCAGATTTTATTATTCCTCAACCGCAGGGGCTTCGCGCCGGTTCTGTTCTGCGCGGAATGTCGCACGGCCGAGGAGTGCGGGCATTGTGACGCCCGCATGACGATACACGCGGCCAGCGGCCAGCTCCGCTGTCATCATTGCGGGAACACGTACAGCGGCACGACTTCGTATGACGCCAGCAGGCGGCGCCGTCGCTACTACTTGTGCGATACCAAGCGTGGAACGGTCGACAAGATCGGCCGGCGAAAACGGGCCGGCAAAGCCTGTTCGAGCAAGTGGCTGCGTCTCAAAGAGACCGATCAGCTGGTTTGGGATGCGTTCGTGAGTCTGATTACGTCACCCGAGATCATCGAACGGTATCTGGATTCCGCGCCCGCCACACAGCGGCGGCAGCAACTGCTCTCCGACGTCGGTCGTCTGAAGACGCATGAGGAACGAATCGAGCAGAAACTCGCGCGGGTCGGCATCGGCCTCGACCTCGACGTCGGGGAAGACCGCGGACGCGGGCGTTATCTCGACACCGTCGGGGATCGCCGTGAACGCGAACTCGGGCTGCGGCGCCAGGTTGTTCCAGTGGACTTCGTACAGCGGGTCGAGGTGGAAACCCACGTACATGTTGCCGTCTCCACCGCTGATGACGGCGGGGTCGACCTCGACGCGCAACTTGGCGTAGTACGGCAGATCGTTCTTCGAGCTGGTCGGGGTCATCTGGACGGGTCGCATTCGTCCCGGCGGGCGCACCCGGGGAACGACGCCGGTCGCCACCGTCGGCTGGGCGAATTCCGGCCGCGGCAAATCGAGATCGGAAACGCTCGTCGGATTCTCGACGATCCCGACGAGCTCACCCAAATCGGCGCGCAGCTGCTTCGGATCGCTCCAATTGCGGCGGACGACGACGTTGCCGTCGGGGTCGATGACGAACTCGGAGTTGGGCACGTCGCCGAGGGCCCGCTTGAGCTCGTTGTCCATGTTGTCGGCGAGCCACTCGACACGGCTGCCCAGCGTGCGCTCGGCTTCCGCGACGTGCATGAGGCGTTCCTCGAGCGTCACCGGTTGAACGTAGCCGTTGAGCCCGGGATGGGCGAGTGCCTTGTAGACGTAGAAGAAACGCACACCCTTCGGGCTGTAATCCCGTTCTATCGTCTCCACCCGGGAGACGTTCGCCAGGAAGGGCGGTCAGGTGAGACAGCCGGGGATGAGCACCGAATAGTGCCCCCTCAGCAGGTCCGGAAGACGGTGCGGCGTCCCCTCGCCGTCGTAGACGACCACGTCGGGCATCGGCTCGCCGATAGCCGGAGCCACCGCCTCGAAGTTAGCGGCCAGGCCTCCGGGCCCGCCGAACCCGCGGTCGCGCCCCATACCCTGGCGGTTGCGCTGGGCCAGCGACATCGCCGGCGCGGCGAGCACCAGCGCCAGCACTACAGTCAGAAATGCAGCTTTTGTCGTTCTCATGCCTTCAGTTGTACAACACCGTCGGTGTGCGCACGATGACAAGGCGATTAAGTTTTGTAAGGGTGTGGCAGGTTTTGTAAACGCGTGGCGCGCATCTGACAGCCGCGGAGCGGCCCGCTCAGATCGAGCCGATCAGCAGGGTGCGGAAAGACTCCCCGGAGTTCTTCGGCGCCCTGTTAGCAGCGCTAGAACTCGCTCGGCCACAACATGCGGATCCAGCGCTCGGGAACGCCAGCCGGCGGCGGCAGGTCGATGCGGATCACGCCGCCGTCATCGTCGACGTAGATCGGTCCGTATCTATTCGAGATCTCGATCAGCCAGGCGTCGACGGCGCGGCCGCCGATGTACACCGACACGCGCTCGACGAACGTGAGCGTTTCGGTCTCGTGGTACGTCGCGGCGCTGAGGGGGTCGCCCTCGAGACGGCTCGTCGACGTCGGCGGCCGGAGGCCCCGGTTCATCCCCCCGGGCTGGGAGATGCTACCCGGCCCGTAGGGGATCCCGCCGCCGGGGATGGGGATGGCGGCCGAAAACCCGGTCCGGGGCTCGCCCACCGGGCCGATCGGCGTGAAGAACAGATACTCGCGCTCCCCCTGAGCCTCCCAGAGCACCGGCATCGCCAGGCTCAGCAGGCCGAGGTGGGCGAACATCGATTCCTCACAATCGGAGTTGTCGGTGATCTTCAGCGTCTCAGGGGCAGTGATCTGGGGGGTGGACGCCGAGCCTGCCGAGCGCGGCTGCAGGTACGCGCCGCCCGCCTGGTCGTAACGCCGCACCGGACTGTCCAGGCACCCCGGTGCCCTGGGTACGAAGGCGAACAAGCCCGCCGGCGGGTCGAAATCCACGGTGCTGTGCCTGCGAATCGGTATGTTCTGGTACCAGCGCTCGCCGTTGGCCGTCGTGCGCTTCTCATAGCGCCGATGGTCATCGTCGAGCCGGTAGTCGATCGTGTAGGCTTCGTCCCCCATGCCGTCCAGGTGGCGCGTGGTCTGGAACCGGATCATGAGGGGAAAACCGTGGCCGTTGACGCGCACGAAGCCTTCGCTCTTCACGTTGCGGATCCGGCCGAGGATCACCTCACCGATCGACGGCGGCGCGCCCCATTCGTGGCTCAGCACGAACAATCCCTCGGGTTCCCCGCCGGTCTCGAAGACCTCGTCGAGACGAATCGACCAGATACCGCGCTCGTTGCGCCCGAGGGTGTCTTCCGGGCCGAGAACGTAACGCCGCTCCTCGCCGATCTCGAAGCCCAGAAACCGCTCGCCCTGGACAGGCTGGGCGGCAACGAGCCTGACACCGCCGGAGATTGCGAGGACAACGACAACGAGCGCCAGGCGAAGCACGGGTCTCATGGGTCCATTCTACTCCCGCATGCGCGGCGGGCGAAAATGGGGCAGCTGAACCACCGCCGCCGGGACGCGCCGGCGCCGGAAGTTGACGGTCAGCTCCATCTCGACGGCGGTGCCGGGGCTGGCGTAGCACGCCTCGACGGTGGCGATCCCGATGTACTTCTTCAACAGCGTCGACCAGCATCGTGTCGTGACCCGGCCGACCTGGCCCTCGGCTGCGTACACCGGAACCGGCTCCCGGCAGGCGAGTTGCGGAAGATCGGGCATGAGGTTGTCAGCGGCGTGGATCTCCTCGAGCGGCTCCCAGTCGATGCAGATGCCGACGACGCGGCGGCCGGCGCCGCGTGCGCTCTCGGCCACAAGAGCGTCGCGGCCGACGAAATTCCCCTTGTCGAGCTTCACCGCCCAACCGAGACCGAGCTCGTACGGCGACGACGTGTGCTCCGGTATGAGGGCCCGCTCGGCGCTGATGTAGTCGACATCGATGAGGATGAAGCCGGCTTCGACGCGGGCCACATCCATCGCCAGGATGCCGCAGGGCGTGATGCCGTGCGGCTGCCCGACGTCGAGTAGTGCGTCCCAGACGGCGATGGCACGGTCCGCGGGTATCCAGACCTCATAGCCGAGGTCACCGGTGTAGCCGGTGCGCGAGACCGTGACAGGTACGCTCCCGATCGTTCCCGCGACGAGGTGGAAAAAGCGGAGGCCGTCGACGTCGCCATCAAAACAGGCGTTCAGGATCCTGCGCGAGGTGGGCCCCTGAAGCGCCAGGGCGGCGACCGCCGCCGACCGATCGGCGATCGTCAGGTCGAGCCCAGCGCTGTTGAGTCGCAGCCAGCGCATGGTCGGCTCGGCGGCGTTGACCTGATAGGAGTCGTCATCGAGGCGGAAGACCGTGCCCTCCTGCATCACCTGGCCGCCGGAGTCGCACCACGGCGTGTAGATCGCCTGCATCGGCGAGCACTTGCTGACGTCGCGGGTGAAGACACGCTGCATCAGAGCGGTCGCTCCGGGCCCCTCGACCGAGTACTTGTAGAGCGGAGATACGTCGATCAACGCCGCCTTGTTGCGGATCGCCGCGTACTCGGGTTGGATGAAGTCGTGGTAGCAGCCGGCGGTGAAGTACCCCGACCAATGGCGCCAGTTGAGGCTCTTGTTGAGCGCCGACGTGCGCGGATGAAACGGGGTCCCGACGGCCATCAACCCACCTTCCCCGCCTTCAGATCGTCGATGATCCGGCGCGCCGCGTTGCGTCCCGGGAGCCCGCTGATACCGCCGCCCGCATGGGTACCGGAACCGCAAAGGTAGAGGCCGCGAAGCGGTGTCCGATAGCGATACCAGCCCGGCAGCGGCCGCAAAAACAGCGCCTGATCGAGGCTGACGTCGACGTCGAACAGGCAGCCGTTGGTCGCTCCATACCGTTCCTCGATGTCGTTCGGCGTTGCCACGACGCTCCCGACCACCCTCGACGTGAATCCCGGAAGGACGGTCTCGATCGCGGCAGCGACCGAGTCGTCCAGGGAATCCGCATCGTCGGGAACTCCTAGAACCCAGGCCGTCGCCACGTGCTTGCCGTCGGGGGCCATGTCGGGATCGGCCAACGAGGGAAAGGTCAGCTGCAAAAACGGCCTGGCGGCGAGCCCTCCGAGCTGCATGGCATCGAAGGCGCGCTCCTGCTCGACCACCGACGCGCCGATCTGGACCCGCCCGGCGAGCAGCGCCTCCGCCGGCCCCCCGGGCGAATCCGGCATGGCATCGAGCGCGAAGCTCACGACACCGACCCCGCCGCGCGCCCGCACGTTGGACACGGCGGTGATGAACTCCGGAGCGAGCTGCCCGGGATCGACCAGCGACAGGAGCGTCCGCCGCGGATCGGCGTCCGAGACCACGATCGACGCTTCGATATGCTCGCCGGTCTCGAGCGTCAGCCCCTGCGACCGCCCGGCGTCGGCGTCGATCCGCGCCACCTCGGCCTCGGTGCGCACCTCCACGCCGGCCGCCTGCGCCGACAACGACAACGCCTCGCTGAGACGGCCCAGCCCACCTTTGACGAACACCGGGCCGGCCAACAGGGCCCGCGGATTCTGCATTTGGTGGTGGAGAGCAACGAATGCGGTTCCCGCCGCGTAGGGGCCGACCCATCCGCCCTGGAGGCCGAGCCCAGCGATGGCGGCGGCGAGAAGTTCGCTCTCGAAACGCTCCTCGACCACGTCGCGCATCGACATCGGCAGAAAGCGCATGGCCTCCCGCATGTCGCGACGTCCCAGCCGCCGCAGACGCCACCCGACGCGCAGCAGATCGAGGATATCGCCGGCCCCGAGAGCTTCGAGCTCGGGAAGGGCCGCCCGGTACAACGGGGCCAGCGCCCCGACGATGCGGCCGACCAGGCGTTCGAGATCGGCGAGGGCGACGCGATCCGCTGCAGCGATGGGGTCGCTGCCGTTACCGGCCAGACGGCCGTTGCCATCGAACAGGAGCCACCGCCTATCCGCAGCCGCCACCGCCATCCCCCGCGGCGCCGAGAGCTCGAGGCCATGAGCCGCCAGCCGTAGTTCCCTCGAAACCGTCGGGCTGAACGTCTCGGCGCTCTGAAAACACGCAGAGGCCCGGAAGCCCGGAGCCGGCTCGATGGTGCTCGCCGTACCGCCCACGGTCGATCCGCGTTCGAGCACGACGACCGTTTTGCCGGCCCGTGCCAAGTAGGCCGCGGCCACCAAGCCGTTGTGCCCGGCGCCGACGACCACGACGTCGTAGCGGCCGCTCATCGATTGTCTCCGCCTCGCATCAAGCGCCCTCCGCCAGGATCTTCTGGGCCGCCAAGCGGCCCGGCGCGCCCATCACACCGCCGCCGGGGTGGGTCCCCGAGCCGCACTGATACATCTTCTTGAGGGGCGTCCGATAGTCGGCCCACCCGGCCACGGGTCGCAAGAAGAACAGCTGCTCGAGCGACAGCTCACCGTGGAAGATGTTGCCCTGTGTGAGGCCGAACTTCTGCTCCAGGTCCCACGGCGTGATCACCTGGCGGTGCAGGATGATGTCTTTGAGGTTCGGAATGTAGTCGGCGAGCGTATCGATCACCGTATCGCCGAACGCCTCTCGCTGCTGCTCCCACGTGCCCTCGGCGAGCTCGTAGGGCGCGTACTGGACGAAGATCGACATCACATGCTTGCCGGGCGGCGCCATCGACGGATCGGCGAGGGTCGGAAGCACGATGTCCATGTAGGGTCGGCGCGAGAATCGTCCGTACTTGGCGTCCCGGTAGGCGCGCTCGAGGTAGTCGATGTCGGGGCTGATCGAGATGGCGCCGCGCAGATACGACTCGGCCGGAAACCCCGTCTTGTGCTCGATGCCTTCGAGGCACGTCGGCCGCGGCAAGGCGTCGAGCGCCAGATTGACCTTCCCCGACGAGCCGCGGATCTTGTAGCGCTTGATCGCCGAAACGAACTCGTCGTCGAGGTGCTCGGCGCCGACCAGGCCGAGGAACGTCCGCTTCGGATCGAGGCTCGAGACCACCGTATCGGCCCGCACCTCCTCTCCACCCTCGAGCACGACGCCTCGTGCGGTCCCGTTTTCGACCAAGATGCGCTCTATCGGTGCCGCGGTGCGAATCTCGGCCCCGAAGCTGCGCGCCGCGCCGGCAATCGACTCGGCGACGGCACCCATGCCGCCACGCGGCAACCCCCAGGCGCGGAACTGGCCGTCGATCTCGCCCATGTAGTGGTGCAGCATGACGTACGCGGAGCCCGGCGAGCGCGGCCCCAGGAAGGTGCCGATAATGCCGCTCGCCGAGAGCGAGCCGAGCAGCGGCTCGCTCTCGAACCACTCCTCGACGAAATCGGCCGAGCTCATCGTCATCAGCTTAGCGAGGTCGTAGAGGTGGTCGGCGTTGCGGCCGAAGGTCTTGCCGACACTCGCCAGGGCGGCGAGGTTGGCGGGCGCCAGCGACGACGGATCGGGCGGTGTCGCCGACAACATCGGGCGCACCGTCATCGCCAGGTGATACATCAGCTTGCCGAACTGCTCGTAGGCTTCGGCGTCGGCCGTCGAGAATCGCGCCAGCTCGCGGCGCGTCTCCTCGGCATCGTGCCAGCGCATCAGGTAGTCGCCGTCGGGTGTCGGGCTCAGGGTCCCGTCCAGCGGCAACAGCTCGAACCCGAAGCGCGGCAGGTCGAGCTCGCTGATGATGCGCGGACGCATCAGGCTGACGACGTACGAGCACACCGAAAACTTGAAGCCGGGGAACACCTCTTCGGTGACCGTCGCCCCGCCGACCAGGTGGCGGCGCTCGAGAACCAGCACCGACTTGCCGGCCCTCGCCAGGTAGGCGGCGCACACCAGCCCGTTGTGTCCGGCCCCGATGACGACGGCGTCGTAACGCTTCGTCATCCGCTGTCGCCGTCGCAGTTCCTCAGCAATGGCGTCTCCATCGAGCGCAGATACCAGTTGTCGAAGAAGTAGATCGTCTCCTCGAGACCGTGGTAGCGCCCCGGACGATAGCCGCGCGAGCGCACGCCCTTCTGGGCGCGCTCGCAGATGGCCCAGTCCTGCTCGTTGGTCAGGTGCCAGAAATCCACCGCATCGGACGGATCGAAGTCGTCGCGCTCCATCGCCTCGGGGGCGAACAGCCACTCACAGCGGATGACGCTGCGGTCGGCAGCGAGCGGCCAGATCGTGTGGGTGAGCACATAGTCGGGGTGGAGACTGAGCAGGAATCCCGGGTAGATGTTGAAGTACTGAACAAGGCGCAGGTCGTCGGGGTCGAGCCCCTTGATCGGCTCGCGGTTCGTCTGCCCGCTCATCGTCATCGTCGCGCAGCCGTCGTTGAGCCGCATCGGGCCGCCGCAGAAGTACTCGCCCTGGAAACTGTCGCCGCCGCTGCGGTAGTGGGACACCGGGTTGAGTTGCGGGTGGTTGGTCGGGCAGTGGTAGCACTCGCCGTAGTTTTCGCACACCAGCTTCCAGTTGGCGGCAAGCTCGTACTCGTGCGTCGCGCCCAGGCCCAGGCGCTCGATACCGAAACGCGAGAGGTCCGGAAAGTCGGCCAGGCACCCGGAGAGCGCCGCGGCGTCGGGATCGAAACTGACGAACACGAAGCCGTTCCAGGTTTCACAACGCACCGGGGTGAGCCCGTAGTCGGCCTTGTCGAATCCCTCGACCTCGTCCATCAACGGCGCCGCGATCAGGCTGCCATCGAGCCCGTACGTCCAGCTGTGGTAGGGGCAGCGGATGCAGTTGAGGCCGGTTCCCGCAGCGTCGTCGAGCAGCCGCGTGCCGCGATGGCGGCAGACGTTGTAGAAGGCGCGGATCGATCCGTCGTCGCCACGTGTGACGATCACCGATTCGTCGCCGATCTCGCGCATGAGGTAGTCGCCTGACGAACCCAGAAGGCTCTGATGACCGACGCAGAGCCACATCTTCAGGAAAAGCGTCTCGACTTCGGCCGCGAAGATCCGCGGGTCGCGGTACGGCGGCCCGGCCAGCGGCCGCGCCTCAGCGAACGGGCGGCGCGTCGCCTCGATGTCCGCGCGTCGCAGCAAGTTGTGATCGGACTCCGACAAGACTGACCTTCCCCGGCGCGCCGGCGTGACGTTCGGAAGAGCCGGCGCCCCCTTGGAGATTTCTGCAATGCAGATAGGTTAGTACGACGCGGCGATTCGATCCTACGTCCCACTTGCCAGACCCATCACACTTTCACGACAGCCTGCTAGAATTGGAGCTTGCTCGACCGCTCCCGCCCCCCCGATTCCGAGGTTCCGAGCCGCCTGTGACCCCCTCACGAACCGTCAAGTTGACGCCGGGAAAACGCGTCCTGTTTCTGACCAAGGACGCCGAGCTCATCCGCCGGCAACTGCGTGGCGACCTCGACCTCACGATGAACAATGTAACGGTCGACGACCTCCTCGACGACATCAACACCGACACGATGACGCCCGCCTGGGTGTGCTTCAGCCACAAGCCCGAGGACATCGCACGCGAGGCCTACGCCGGCCACATCGTCGACGGCGAGCGTGTCTTCGAACGCGACGCGCTGCGCGGCGGCAACTTCGAGGTCATCGTCTCGGGTCACCGCAAGGGTGTCGGCAGCTCGAGAGAGACCGCGGTTCACGCCGAGAAGCACTCGGGGATTCGCCTCGCGATCGCCGCCTCGTTTGCGCCGATCCACGCCCGCAACAACGTCAACCAAGGCGTGCTGATGGGTGACTACGACCTGCTGCGGCGCCTGCAGGATGGCGAAGAGATCGACCTCGAGGAGTTCTGCGCCGGATACGACCCGATCACCCGGCTGGTGGTGCGCCACGGCGGTTTGTTTCCGTTCGCCAAGGCCCTTGCCGACGGCTCGGTCGACGTTTCTTCGCCCTCGACCCCCGACCGGCCGATGAACATGACCGAGAAGATCCTCGCGCGGCACCTGCTGCGCGACCACCCCGCCGATTCCGGTCAGCCCGCCGGTGCCGGCGGGCAGCCGGCGACCGCGGGGTGCTCGGTCAAGCCCGGGGACGCCCTGCTGGTCGAAGTCGACGGCGGCTACTCGCACGACTTCACCTCCGCCCAGGTGCACCACTTCCTGCAGGAGGAGTACGGCGAGGGCTACCGGCTGCGCCACCCGGAGCGCTTCGCAGCCTTCGAGGACCACCTCGTGTACGCCGAACAGGTCGCCGAGCTGCAGCCGCTCATGCCGCAGGTGGAGACCATGCGCGAACTGCAGCGACAGTTCCAACAGCACGCCAACGTCAGCAACTATCTGACCCACGACGGCGAATCGCCGGGCATCTGCCACGAAGTGGCGCGCGAGCAGATGATCAGCCCCGGCGATTTCATCCAGGCAACCGACAGCCATACCTGCATGGGCGGCTGCAACAACGCGTTGTCGTGGGGCGTCGGGGCCACCGAGTACGCCAATCTGTTGTATTCGGGGTTCACCTTCGTCGAAGTTCCCGAGACGATTCGCTTCGAGCTCGCCGGCACGTTGCCCGACAACGTCACCGCCAAGGATGTGATGCTGTACATCCTGCTTCACTTCGCCAAACAACAGATGACCTTGAACCGGGTCATTGAGTTCACCGGCCCTGGTGTCTCGAATCTGTCGATGGACGAGCGCGCCACGCTCACCAACATGGCGACCGAGTGCTCGGCGCGGGGAGCCATCGTCGAGGCCGACGATGCGACCTTCGAATGGATCGCCCACTATCGGCCGGGAGCCGATCTCGACGGGATGAAGAAGCGCGCGGTGCGCGCCGATGCAAACGCCGAGTACGGCGGCGGCGTCCATGCGATCGACCTTTCGACGATGGTGCCGATGGTGGCGCACCCGGGCGATCCCGACCACGGCGTGCCCTCCGATCCGACAAACGGCGCGCTGGTCTCCGAGATCGGCCGCGTCGACATCGACATCGCCTACGGCGGCAGCTGCACGGCCGGCAAAGCCGATGACCTGGAGTTCTACCACCGGGTCGTGAAGGAGGCGGTCGACGCCGGATTGCGGGTTCCTGACCGGGTAGCATTCCTGATCCAGTACGGCTCCGCGGCGGTGGAGGAGTACGCCGTCGGACGGGGGTTTATCGAGACCTTTGAACGGGCCGGAATCACGCTCATCAAGCCCGGCTGCGGCGCCTGCATCGGCTGTGGCCCCGGGGTCTCCGAGGACAGTGAGCAGGTCTCGGTCAGCGCCATCAATCGCAACTACAAGGGCCGCTCAGGCCCCGGCAAGCTGTACCTCGCGTCTCCGCTGACGGTGGCGGCGTCGGCGTTCACCGGCTACATCACTGCCTACGAGCCGGGGATGTTCGTCCGCCCCGGCAAACGATGAGTATCGAGGGGCATCCCGAGAGCTTCCCGCCGGCCGACGACGCGCCCGATCCGCCGCAGGATCGCGCCGGGACTTCACGCACGTTGCTGCTCGCCAACGCGCTCGTATTCGCCAGCAGCACGTGCATCATGGTTTTGGAGATCGTCGCGACGCGTCTCATCGCCGCCAACCTGGGCGCCTCGCTGTACACCTGGACGTCGGTCATCGGCGTCATCCTGGCCGGCATCAGCATCGGCAACTTCTGCGGTGGGAAGATCGCCGACCGGCACCCGCCGAAGCGGGTCTTGCCGATGCTGTTTCTGGCCGCGTCGGTGCTGAGCTTCAGCGTCCTGTGGCTCAACCACTACGCCGAAAGTTGGTGGCGTCCGGAATCCGTGGCGTGGCCGGGCTGGGTGCTGTTCAACGTCATGGTGATCTTCCTGTTGCCGGCCATGATGCTGGGCACGATCGGCCCGATCGTCGCCAAGATGGCGCTCGATGAGGGCAAGAAGACAGGCTCGACGATGGGCAATATCTACGCCTGGGCGGCAGCTGGTTCGATTTTCGGCACATTCCTGACCGGGTTCGTGCTCATCGAGTTGATCGGGACCCGCGCCATCGTGACCTCGGTGGCGGGGGTGCTGGCGATGATCGGGCTCGGGCTCGCCTCGATGGCGTACCGCAGCGGTGGGGCTTTCATCTCGACCTGGCTGGTGATTCTCGGGCTCTTCAACGTCGTCGCGTTCGGGTCGTGGCCGTGGGCGCAGGAGCTCGGCGTCTTCCTGTTGCTCCGCCCGGACCACTCCGGTCTGGTGTATTTCGACGAGAGCAACTACTTCTCCATCCAGGTCTACGAGGCCCCGGACATCGAGAACGCCCGTATCTTGGCGCTCGACAACCTGGTGCACAGCTACGTCTCGAGCACCGACGTCACCCACATGATTTACGACTACGAGACCATCTACGCGGCGATCGTGAGGCGCCTGGCGCCGCCCGGCCGGCCTCTGCGGTCGCTGTTCATCGGCGGCGGCGGCTTCGTTTTCCCCCGCTACATGGAAGCCGTCCATCCGATCGCCGGCATCGACGTTGCGGAGATCGATCCCGCCGTCAAACGCGCCGCCAACCTCGCCCTCTACCTGCCGCCGGACGACGAGACCGAGATCAAGACCTACACGATGGATGCCCGCAACCTGGTCGACGATCTGCTGCGCGGCGGCGCCGAGGGCTCGTACGACTTCATCTTCGGCGACGCCTTCAACGACTTGAGCGTCCCCTACCACCTGACGACGCTCGAGTTCACCGCCAAGTTGGGCGAGTTGTTGAAACCCGACGGCGTGTACATGATCAACATCATCGACATCTACACGCCGGGTCTGGGGCGCTTTCTCGGGAGCTTCGTCGACACGTCGATGCAGAACTTCGCGTACGTGTACGTGTTCTCGAGCACGAGCGACGGGCCGACCGAAGATCGTGACACCTTCATCGTGGCGTGCTCGATGCGGCCGCTCGATATCCACGACCTCGGCAGCCGGCCAGGCGACGATCTGTTCGAGGGCGTGCTGTTCGCCTGGGCCGAGAACGGCGTGCTCGGCGGCCAGATGCAGACCGTTCTGGAGCGCGGCGGCGGACTGATCCTCACCGACGACTTCGCGCCAGTGGACAACCTATTGGCACCCATCCTTGGCAGCCAGTAGGCAGGAGTGCGCCCCTAGTAGGCCGCTCTGGATGTAAAAAGATCGTCGACCCCTGTCTTTAAGTGTTTTAGGGTGGCTTTCGACGATTGATCAAGCTAAAAAAGAAGTAATCGAAGGCACAGGTGTGCACATGAGACCCACGATAACCAGACTAGCCCGGAATCGTCGCTTCATGCAGGTCGGCGTCGGGGCCACGATTCTGTTCGCCCTCAGCCTCCTGGCTACCCCATCCGCCCACGCCCAGAAGTTCGAGATCCGCAACCAATTCCGGATCTTGCCCGGCGGCACCCAGCGCTCCCGGAAGAGCACCAAGCTCTGCGACGCGCCCGCCGATCAGACTGTTCGCGAGATCCCGTTATTGGGGTCCTGGCCGAAATATCAGTCGTATAGGAGCTGCCACAACTAATAGTTGCCTCTACCGGCAATAAGGTTACCTGGCTGCAGGCATCTCTTTCCCTGTTCGCAGGCCGATTCAGACACGATGTTCTTGAGCGGACGCTAAATTTTAGGAGTGGCTTCGTCTGTAACCATTGCCTCACTCTTTGCAACTAAGTTAATAGCTGTCGGCTGCAATTTCAGTTTCCTTTTCCGCGACTGAGTCGTCGCATGGCGATGGACCAGAATCCGACACCAAACCTGCGAGGTGCATATGAGTTCCAGGATTATTGCCGCAGTTCAGCTG
>JADFNY010000378.1 GCA_022563115.1 Acidobacteriota bacterium
GCGACCGGTTGGGTCGGCGCGATGTTGTAGCGGGGCGACAACTGGGTTTTCACCAGGACGTTGAAGTAGCCAGCGAGCTCGTCGGTCGGGCTGGTGAGGGCAAACCTTCCGCACATGGCGCCAGATTACACCAGCCCGTCACTCGGCCAATCGGCTGCTAGTACAATCGCGGCCATGTTCCGCACTGTCTTGGCGTTGTTCGCCGTCGTCGTCGCGGCTTCCGTGACCTCCGGGTCTGCCGTCGTCGCCGCCTCCTCCGTGATCGCCGGGGTCGTGAATCGCGCCACCGGCGCCGCGACTGCAGGGTGGCGGCAAGGTACCCAGGGGCCGACGACCCTGCGTATCCTGACCTACAACATCCACCACGGGGCCGGGAACGACGAGGTTCTCGACCTGGAGCGCATCGCCGAGCTGATTCGCTCGCTCAATCCAGACCTCGTGGCGCTCCAGGAGGTCGACAACCGTACCGAGCGCACGGGTGGTGTGGCCCAAGCGGCGCGCCTCGGGCAGCTCACCGGAATGGGCTCAGCCTTCGGCAAGTTCATGGACTACCAGGGCGGGGAGTACGGCATGGCGGTGCTGTCGCGGCTCGACTACGAGAAACCCACCAACCATATGTTGCCGGAGGGGCCGGAGCCGAGGTCGTCGATGGCGATCCGCGTACAGCTTCCGAACGGCGGAGAGTTAATCTTCGCCGGGGTCCATTTCTACCGCACCGCCGAGGAGCGAATGGCGCAGGCGCGCCGGCTTCTCGACGTGCTCGGGACAGAAGAGGTTCCGGTGATCTTGGCGGGCGACTTCAACTCGACGCCCGATTCCGCGGTCATGGCGTTCATCGACGAGTCGTTCGAGATCCCCGACAAGGGCGACAACCACTTCACATTTCGTTCCGACCGGCCCGATCGCGAGATCGACTTCATTGTCTATCGGCCGGCCGACCGGTTTACTGTTGTCGAATTGCGCGTCATCGACGAACCGGTAGCTTCGGATCATCGGCCGGTGCTGCTTGTTCTCGAGATTCGTTGAGCCACGGCCACGCCGCCCCGTACTAGCAACGGAAGCTCTGAATGACAGTCCTGAAGCCGATCCTCGTCGTTCTTGCTGCTGGTATGGGAAGCCGCTACGGCGGCCTCAAGCAGATCGACCCCGTCGGCCCGGGTGGGGAGACGCTGCTCGAGTATTCGATCTTCGACGCGGTGCGTGCTGGCTTCGGCGAGGTGATCTTCGTGATCCGGCGAGACATCGAGGACGCCTTCGTTGCCGGCGTCGGCGCCAAGTACGCCGAATTCGACGGCGTTTCCGTTCGCTACGCGTTTCAGGAGCTCGGCGATCTTCCCGACGGTTTCGACCTTCCGGCGGGGCGCGAGAAGCCGTGGGGAACGGGGCATGCGACCCTCGCCGCCCGCGACTTGATCCACGGGCCGTTCGCGGTTATCAACGCCGATGATTTCTACGGCGCCCGTGCCTTCGAGATGCTCGCATCGCAGCTTTCGGCACCCTCAGACGACTACGCCATGGTCGGCTTCCTGCTACGCGACACGCTCTCGGCGCACGGCTCGGTGACCCGCGGCGTGTGCCGCACCGACGGCGATTTCCTCCAGAAGATCGTCGAAATCTCGAGCATCGTGCCAGACGGTGACGGCGCCACCTACCCCGACGAGTCGGGCGAGCCGTGCCACCTGAGCGGCGATGCGACCGTATCGATGAACTTCTGGGGCTTCCCCGAAACGATCGTGCCGCGTCTCGAGGAAGGGTTGGCTCGGTTCCTCGAGCAGAACCTCGACGATCCGGAGGCCGAATATCTCTTGCCCGACGTTGTCGACGACCTGATCGGCGACGGGCGCGCCCGGGTGCGGGTGTTGCCGGGCGGCGGGCCGTGGTTCGGCGTCACCTACAAGCAAGACCGTGAGGTTGTCGTACGGAGCATCCGCGAGCTGATCGACGAGGGCGCCTACCCGGAACACCTCTGGGCGTGAGCAAGGATCTGTCGTGGCTAGGTGAACGACTCGAGATCGACGGTGAGTTTGTCTCCGCCGTCGCCTACGGCAGCGGCCACATCAACGAGACGTTCGCCGCTACCTACGAGATGCGCGGCGCCGGGAGCGAGGCGGGATCAGGTCGGCGTCGTTTCATCCACCAGCGCATCAACGCCGACGTTTTCAAGGACCCGGCGGCCCTGATGGACAACCTGGCGCGGGTCACCCGGCACATCCGTGGCAAGTTGGAAGCGCAGGGCGATGAGGACGTCGAGCGCCGCGTGCTGACGTTGATCGCCAGCCGCGATGGCTCGGACCGGGTCATCGACGAGAGCGGTGGCTATTGGCGCACCTTCGCGTTTATCGAGGGCGCCGCCACCTTCGACGTCGTCGGAACGATCGACCAGGCGCGTGAGGTCGGGCGCGCCTTCGGCGAGTTTCAACGCCAGCTGATCGACCTCGGCCCGCCGCCGCTGGCGTTCACGATTCCGGGCTTCCACAACACCCCGGAACGATTGCGGGCGTTTCGGGGCACGGTCGAACGGGACGTCTGCGACCGCGCCGCCGCGGTGCGGGACGAGATCGACCGTGTGGAACACTACGCCGATCTCGCCGACCGCCTGCTCGGGTTGCAGCGTGGCGGCGAGATCCCGCTGCGCGTGGTGCACAACGACACCAAGATCAACAACGTGCTGATCGATGACGAAACCGGTGAAGGCTTGTGTGTCATCGACCTGGACACCGTGATGCCCGGGCTGGTGGCCGACGACTTCGGTGATCTGGTGCGCACCACCAGCTGCTTCGCACGTGAGGACGACCGCGATCTATCGAAGGCGGTGGTCGAGCTGCCGATCTTCGAAGCGCTGGCGACCGGTTACCTGTCGAGAGCGGCGAGCTTCCTGAGCCGTGCGGAGATCGATAGCCTGATCCTCGGCAGCAAGTTGATGACCTACGAGATGGTGCTCCGCTTTCTCGGCGACCACCTTGCCGGCGACACCTACTTCCGCATCCACCACGCTGCCGAATTCGGCCAGGATGGAATCACCCGGCGCATTGACCACCCGGCCTTTGTATTCCTCGATCTTGCCGGAAAAAACTTCCCGGTATTCGGTGAGGGTCTTGAGGGTGCCCTCATGATCGTCCCCCATCAGGCGGGAGTAACCCACCACGTCGGTGCAAAGGATGGCGGTCAGCTTGCGTTGGACGTCGGATGTTGCCATGGCAGGATTCCCCACGGAATGGCGTGAATCGAAATGCTGTGCGTGGATTGAGCTTATAGGAAAAGGGGAAATTTGCCAAGATGAGGAAACGGGCGGAATGAATCTACCAGCCCCAGCCGGGCCGGGATAAGGAGGAGGGAGGGACAATGGCCAGCCCGTCAATCTCATAAAGGGGTCTCTTTGTTCATCTCTTTTCGACCCCTGCAAGCCTTTACCTCCTCGGATCGGTGTGCGGATGTGGTCCCTGTGTGTGTGAGAGAGCAAATCAAAAGGCCGAATTTCCAGGAGGGCAGAAAAATTAAAAAAGGAATTCCAGGATGGGTCGGAATTCAAAAAAGAGCTTTGAGCTCCATTTCACAAAACAAAAAGAGACCAAGAACTTGATTTCGCATACCTGAATCGTGATATTGAACACTTGGAGGTTGCCTGCGTATTGCCGGCGGCGCCATCTGGGAAATTTCGGTTGATAAGATTCCCTTTCAACCCGTTGGAAGGATCTGATTCAAACCATATGCAA
>JADFNY010000049.1 GCA_022563115.1 Acidobacteriota bacterium
GCCGGCGTGTCAGACGAGTGCAGAACCGCCAGCAGTGTGGCGGCGGCGACGGCTAGCGGGCTACGCGGTGATGGCATCGGAAGGCGCGAGGGCGAACGGGTCGGGGCCGGTGGGGCGATCGGGACGTTGCACCGCATGGGTGGCCGCCAACGCCTCACGCGCCAGGCGCCCGACCTCGATGTAGTCGCGATCGGCGAGCACCTCGGGCGGAAACAACGGGGCGACGAATCCGACCGCATACACGCCGGCAGCGATGTACTGCACGACGTTCTCGGGGGTCACGCCGCTGGTGGGGACGAGACGCAGGAACGGCAACGGGCCCAGGGCGGCGCGAATGTAGGCCGGACCGTTGGCGGGAGCCGGAAAAAGCTTCTGCATGGCTGCCCCCATGCGGTGCGCCCGCACCATCTCGGTCGGCGTCCGCACGCCGGGCATGGCGACCGCACCGTACTCGATCGCGGTGCCAACGACGTCCTCGTCGAGGTTCGGCGAGACGATGAAACTGGCGCCCGCCTCGATGGCCCGGCGGGCGTCGTCCGGTTGCATCACGGTTCCGGCGCCGACGACGATGCCCTCTTGCTTGGCGAAGGACTCGATGAGCTCGAACGGACGGGGGCAATGCAGGGTGAACTCGACGAAGCGGAAGCCGCCTTCGATCGCGGCGCTCATCGCATCGCGGGCGACATCATGGTCGCGGGTTCGGATGATCGCGGTGGCTCGCTGTTGCCACATCCTTTCGAGAAGCATCTCGGGTTTCATAGTTCCTCCGCGGTGATGGCGCCGCGTCTGGGCGCCCAACCACTCGGCGCTAGCAGGCGGTGGTAAAAGTGTGAACTATCACCACGGCCGGCTAAGCGATTTCGGGCTTCATTGGGTGGTCGGCCACCCTTCGGATCCAGTTCGTCAGCCGTGCGTGTTCGTCGCTCAGCGGCATGTTTGCCACCAGTATGGCGTGAAAGAGGTAGGTGTCTTCTTCGTCGGGGGGAATCAAGGCGTAGCGGAGAAACGGCCAGGCGACGCAATCAGCGGCCGAGAACTCACCCATGAGATATTCGCGTCCGGCGAGCATGTTGTTGAAGACTGCCAGGTAGCTGCGCATCTCCTCCTGCCACGCCTCTATCTTGGCCTGGTCGGGCTCGTCCTTGCCGACCTCCGCCTCGATGGCGTTCGGCGGCACCTTCCAGACGCGGTTGAACCAATCGATAAAAACGCTCATCTCAGCGCGGCGACCGCGGCCGGGTGGCAGGAGCGGGAGCTCGGGAAACTGTTCGTCGAGGTACTCGAGGATGACCGGTGAGTCGTACACGATGGTGCCGCCGTGATCGATGACCGGAACCAGATCCTGGCCGCTGACCTCGCGAACCTGGCGACGGTCGTCGTAGGGCACCGGGATGTATTCGGTGTCGAGCTCCTTGTGACCGAGCACCAGTTGGATGCGCTCCATGTTGGTCGAATAAGGGAATCCATACAGGAGAATCATAGGTGCTCCGGTAGATCGACGGGCGCGTTAGCAGGGTGCCGAGAGACCCGCGGGAGTGTCTCAGCACCCGGCTAGCGCCGAATCAGCGGGGCTGGCCGCCTTCAGCATACCCCGTCAGTTCGACGTAGCCACGCCCGCTGACCAGTGTGCCGTCCAAGCCCACGCCGGCCACACTCACCGCTCCCTCCCAGTAGCGAAACGTCAGGTCGAGCTCCTGGTTCTCGATCAACGGCTCGATCCGGAGCTCGACGCCGCGCGCCGGAATCGAGAGACGCCAACCAGATGGATATACGGTGGCGTCGATGGGGCTGATCCAGGTGTGCTCCACCGTCAGCTCGACGTCCGCTGCGTCCAGCCGGCTGCTGGACCCATCAGCGAGAACCAGCGTGCCGCCACTGTGTGCCGAAGGCGAACCGTCGGCTTCGCGGAGCTGGTAGAAGAGCAGCTCGGTGCCGTCGGAGAGCTGTAGGCCGAACCAATCCCAGCCGACCTGACCGTCCGGCAGCGCGCTCGTGCTCCACTCTCGATCGAGCCAGCTCGTGCCCTCGACAGCGAACCGTTGATCGCCGATGCGCATCGTGCCTGAGGTCTGCAGCCGGGTGAACGAGTAGTAGAAGGAAGCGTTACCGGGCGTCGGGCCCTTCTGGCTCAGGCCCCGGTCTCCCTGCAGGACCATGTCCTTGAGCGGTGAGATCAGCAGGTCGACGGCGACCTCGTCGCCGGCGTCGCCGCCCGCTTCGAGGCGCTCGCGGGCCCGTAGGCGCAAGGGAAACGATCCGCTACCGTCCTGCTCGAGGCTCCAGTCGTCGAGCCAGACGTGCCACGGAAAGGCCGTCGCGCCGGCGAGCCCCAGCGCGCCGCGCTGGAAACGGTCGAAGGCGAAGAAGCGGCCGGGGCCGATGTCGGCAACCGCGAAGTGCGCCATCCATACCTGGTTGGTTGCCCACGCCGAGCCGTCGATTCCCGGGGCCGAGTCGTCGGTTCGCGGGAGAGGGGGCGCTCCCAAGGAGGTGCGAAAGAACGTGACTTGATAGCCGAAGGAGCGGCCCGCCGCTGTTTGTAGGTTGCCCGTCAGATACCACCACTCCGAAGCGAAGGTCGGGTGCGGGCCGTGATCGGCGGGAAAGGAGAACTCCCGAGGCTCCAGGGCGCGTTCGAGACCGGCCGCCCCTATCCCGCCCAGCACATCGGTGATCTGCAGCCGCGCCGCTGGCGGGGCTTCGGGCGCCGGGGCACACGCAGCGCTCGCCGCCAGCGCCACCAGCAGGTAAGCCCGGGGGCGCATTATTCCTCCCGCAACGCCACCGCTGGGCGCGTTCGGGACATGCGATAGGAGGGATAGACGCCGGCGACCAGGGCGGCGAGCAGCGCCAGCACGAGCGCTTGCGCCAAGATCCCCGGGGCGATCTCCATCTCCAGGCTCCAGCCGAACGATCGCCGGTTGATCACGAAGATCATGACCGCGGCAAGCGCCAACCCGACGGGGAGCGCCAGCACCCCGGACACCAGCCCCATGAGGCCGCATTGGGCGCCGTTCAGCCGCCAAACCTCGGCCGGTGTCAACCCGAGGGCGCGCAGGACGCCGACCTCCCGGGCGCGCTCGAGTTGCAACGCCAGGAGAGCGCTGAATACGCCGATGACCGCCACCAGGGTGACCAGGAGGCGCAAGACACCGGTGATCAGGAAGGTCCGGTCGAACACCTCGAGGGCTGCCTGGCGCAGGACGCGATTCGATTGGATGTCCACGTCGCGATCGCCGAGCGCGCGGCGAATCTCTTCCGCGGTGGCCGCCAGGTCGGCATCCGCATCGAGATAGACCGAGAACCCGGAAATCGCGCGATCGTCCCAGTGACGCTCGTACGTCGTGCGACTCATGGCCACCAGGCCTTCCTCGGAGGCGTAGTTGTAGTAGACGCCGGCCACTGCGAAGGCCCGGGGTCCGCGGTCGGTGAGTAGCTCGATGGAGGCGCCGACACCGACCGCGTGGCGGTAGGCATAGGGTTCGCTGACCAGAACAGCGTCGCCGGCTCGAAAGGCGGTTAGCGCTGCTTCGGGATCCCCGGAGGCAAACGAGAAACCCGCCTCCCCGCGGGCGTCGAGGTCGAAGACCATCAACTGCACGCGGCCGCCATCGGCGGTCGGTAGATCGGCGCTCCGTACGGTGTTGATTCGCTGGACGCCGGGAATCTCGAGCAGTTGGGCTCGGGTCGCGGCTTCGAGCGTGAACGGAACACGGCCGAGAGGCACGACGTACAGGTCGGCGACGAGCACTGAATCGAGCCAACGGATCACCGTGCCGCGAAAGCTGTCGATCATGATGCCGACACCGAGGGTCACCGAGATGGCGATGGTCAGCGCCGCAATGGCAACGGCGGTACGGCTCAGAGATGCGGTGACTCCGCGCGCCGCGATCCGGCCCAGGGGTCCGAGAAACCAGCTCATCGGGTACGCTGCTGCCCGCATCGCGACCACGACCGCGGCGGGGGTCATGAGGGCGAACCCGAGGATGGTGACGAACAGTGCGGCGAAGCTGAACACCAGGTTGTGTCCCGAGAGCGCCAAGATCAGCGCCCCGACCAGAAGAAGAACGACCCCGAGCACCGCGGCAGGAACGGAGCGTCGGCGGGCGCGGGCCTCCACCTCTGATCGCATCAGAACGGCCCGCGGCGGCGCCCCGGTGGCTTCGAGGGCGGGCGACAGCGCCGCCACGACCGAGCCGCCGACGCCGAGAAGCAGTCCCTTCAGCAGCGACGACGGTGCCACCGCCAATTCTCTGACCGAAACGACGAAGTACAGGTCGTTGATCGTTTGGGTCACCAAGGAGACGAGCAAGCGCCCGATGCCGATCCCGAGAATGGCCCCCAAGACGGTGCCGGCGACCCCGATGGCGACTGCCTCGGTGATCAGCAAGCCGAAGATTTCGCGTCGGGTGACGCCGATGGCGCGCATCGTGCCGATCATTTGCCGTCGCTGGACGATCGAGAACGACATCGTGTTGTAGACCAGAAAAACGCCGCAGACGAGCGCCAGCAAGCTCAGCGCGGTGAGGTTGACGCGGAAGGCGCGGGTCATTTGACGCATCGTCTCGGTACGCCCCTCGGCGCCGACCAGGCGTACCGAGTCGGGCAGGGCGGCCCGCACCCGGTCGAGGAGCTCCCCGCCGGCCACGGTCTCATCGAAGATCAGATCGATGCGACTCAGCGTGCCGGCCGTGCCGAGGAGGCGTTGCGCCGTGGCCACGTCGGCGACCAGCAGGTCCGCGAGAGCATCGCTGTCGCTCCCGGTCGCGTCGATCAAACCGGCGACCAAGATCAAGCGCCGCCGCGCACCGGCATCGACCTCGAAGGTCTCGCCGACACCGACCCCGATGTCTTGCGCCGTCGCCCGCGACATCAGAACCGCGTTCGAAGCGCTCAAGAAGGCGCCGAGATCGATCTGGGCCGGGCCGGTCTGCAGCCGCGCTCGAAAGGGCGCTTCGCTGAATGGGTCCACACCGAGAAGGCGCAGCGGTCGCCGGACTTCGGCGTCGCCCGGGTCCCCGCCGGGGAGCACTACAAAGCCTTCGACGACCGGCGCCACCCGCCGCATCCCTACGCTGGTGCGCAACCGCGTGTAGATCGCTTCCGGAACGCCGCCGGGACCCCCGACAATCTGATGCGTCGTGCGGCCGGTGACGGCGTCGCGAGAGAGCTCGAAGGCCCGTTGGGCGCTGTCGTTGGCGAGATCGACCGAGACGACGACGGCGACGCCGAGGGCGACGCCGATGATCGACAGCCCGAATTGCCACCGATGCGCCAGCAGGTATCGCCGACTCGAGACGGCCAGTAGGCTCATAAGACTTCGACAAGCCTATGGTCGCGGATGCGCACGACGCGATCGGCACCTGCCGCGACCTCATGGCTGTGGGTGGCGATCAGCAGCGTCTTGCCTTCGTCGCGGACCATGCGCTCCAGCAAGCCGAGAACGTCGCGGCCGGTGTCAGCGTCGAGATTGCCGGTGGGTTCGTCGGCGAGAATGATTGCCGGGTTGGCCGCCAGCGCCCGGGCGATCGCCACCCGTTGTTGTTCGCCACCCGAAAGCCGGTCGGGGAACGAGGCGTGGCGGTCGCGCAGGCCGACGCTTTCGAGCAACGCGCGGGCCGCCTCGGGTCCCGCGTCGAGGCGGTTGAGCTGCATCGGCAACAGCACGTTCTCCTCGACCGTCAGCGTCGGCAGGAGATTGAAGAACTGGAACACGAAACCGATCTGCCGGCGCCGGAAGAGCGAGCGTTCTTGTTCATCGATGGCGTGGATCGGGATGCCGGCGACGATGATCTCCCCGCTGTCGGGAATGTCGATGCCGCTGATCAGGTTCAGCAGCGTCGATTTGCCGGTTCCACTGCGACCCAACACCGCCACGAAGCTGCCGGCGGTGACGTCGAGGTCGACAGACTCGAGAACCGGATGCCGGCGCTCCCCCTCGCGAAAGCTCTTGCCGACGCCGCGCAGCGAGACAATGGGTGCGCCGGGTTCACTTTCGAGGCTCATCTCAGTCGTCGGCGGACGGTCGCACCTTGTGGCGGGTCCGCTTCTTCTCGCCGCGCTGACGCTTCTGTTCGAGGCGCCGGCGCCTCGCCGACCTCGACGGCCGCGTTGCCGGGCGGTCCTCGCGCTGGTGGGCGAGCCGCTGTTCTTGTTCGATGGCCGCGAGTTTCTCGGCGAGTCTCTGGAAGGCGAGCGTCTTGTTGCGGGCCTGCGAACGGCGCTCCGCAGCGAGCACCACGACGCCGCTGGGCCTGTGGGTGACCCGTACAGCGGTTTCGGTCTTGTTACGGTGCTGCCCGCCGGGGCCGCCGGCGCGGGTGAACTCGATGTCACATTCACGTGCCAGGGCGTCGTAATCGGCCGGCTTCTCGCTTCCGGCCATCGCGCTGCCTCGGCCGCCTCGCCCTACGACCGCGTCATGCGGCGCAGCACGGTGTGCAGGATGCCGCCGTTGCGGTAGTAGTCGACCTCGACCGGGCTGTCAGCGCGGCAGGTCGTTGTGAACGTCACCTCGGTGCCGTCATGCTTGCGGGCATGCACACCGATGTCCTGACGCGGCTGAAGGTTGTCGGGTACCTCGATATCGAATACCTCGGTACCGTCGAGGCCGAGAGTGTCGGCAGCCTCGCCCTCGGCGAAGGTCAGCGGCAGCACGCCCATGCCGATCAAGTTGCTCCGGTGGATGCGCTCGAACGATCGGGCGATCACCGCGCGAACCCCGAGCAGCAGCGTCCCCTTGGCCGCCCAATCGCGGGATGAGCCCATGCCGTAGTCGGTTCCCGCGAGCACGAGCAGAGGAACACCGGCGTCGCGATACTGCAGGCTGGCCTCGTAGATCGACTTCACCTCGCCGTCGGTGAAGTCCGTTGTCCAGCCGCCCTCGGTCCCGGGAGCGAGCTGATTGCGAAACCGGACGTTGGCGAAGGTGCCGCGGGTCATCACGTTGTGGTTGCCGCGTCGGGACCCGTAGCTGTTGAAATCGGCTTGCTCGACGCCGCGCGACAGCAAGTACTGCCCGGCCGGCGTCTCCGGCCCGATGGCGCCGGCGGGGCTGATGTGGTCGGTGGTGACGGAGTCGCCGACCTTGACGAGACAGCGGGCCCCTTCGATGGGAGCGAGCGGCAGCGGCTGCGCGGCCAAGTCAACGAAAAAGGTGGGCTCCTGGATGTAGGTGCTCGAGTCCGACCACTCGTAGATCGAGCCGCCGGTGGTCTCGATCGCTTTCCAATCGTCGGAACCGCCGGTGAACACCTCGGCATACTCCTTTTCGAACTGATCGCGGTGGACGGCGTCGGCGACCAGCTGCTCGATCTCGAGCTGGCCGGGCCACACGTCACGCAGGTAGACGTCGTTTCCCTTGCTGTCCTGTCCGATCGGATCGGTGGTCAGATCGATGTCGACCGTGCCGGCCAGGGCGTAGGCAACGACGAGCGGAGGCGAGGCGAGATAGCTTGCTTTGACGTCGGCGTGGATACGTCCCTCGAAGTTGCGGTTGCCCGAGAGGACGGAAGTGACGACCAGATCGTTGGCGACAATCGCGTCGTGTATCTCCTCGGGGAGCGGGCCCGAGTTGCCGATGCAAGTCGTGCAGCCGTAGCCGACGAGGTAGAAACCCAGGGCTTCGAGGTCGTCGGTGAGGCCGGCCTCGTCGAGATAGTCGGTTACCACCTTCGAGCCCGGCGCCAGCGATGTCTTCACCCAAGGCTTACGGCGCAAGCCGAGGCAGCGGGCGTTACGGGCGATGAGGCCGGCAGCGACCATGACGCTGGGATTCGAGGTGTTGGTGCAACTGGTGATCGCGGCGATCACGACGGCGCCATCGCTGAGGACGAATTCCTCACCGTCGAGGCTCACCTTCGGAGCCGCCCTGGTGGCGGTCGCCACCGCAACTTGACCCTCCCGGGCACTCGCCGTGGCCTGGTCGGCATCGCCCGCGCTGGCCACCGGCAGCTGACTGCGGGCGAAGGTGGTATCGAGGTCGTGGCGCCATTGCTCCTGCATCCCCGACAACGCGATCCGGTCTTGCGGGCGCTTCGGCCCCGCAAGCGATGGCTCGACGGTGCCCATGTCGAGCGCCAGCGTATCGCTGTAGTGAACCTGGCGGGTGTCGTCGCGCCACAACCCCTGGGCGCTGCAATACTGCTCGATCGTACCGATGAGACGCTCGTCGCGGCCGGTGTCGCGCAGGTAGTCCAGTGTCATTTGATCGACAGGGAAGAAGCCGCAGGTGGCCCCGTACTCCGGCGCCATGTTGGCGATCGTCGCTCGGTTGGCGACCGGCATGTTTTCAAGGCCGGGTCCGAAAAACTCGACGAACTTCCCGACCACGCCGTGCTCGCGCAGCATCTGGGTGATGCGCAGCACCAGATCGGTCGCGGTGGCGCCGTCGGGGAGCTGGCCGGTAACGCGGAAGCCGACGACCTCCGGGATCAGCATGTACACAGGCTGGCCGAGCATGACCGCTTCGGCCTCGATGCCGCCGACGCCCCAGCCCAAGATGCCGAGCCCGTTGATCATCGTCGTGTGCGAGTCGGTGCCGACCAGCGAGTCGGGATACAGCACGTCGTCTTGGTCCCATACCACCCGGGCGAGATACTCGAGGTTTACCTGATGGACGATCCCGGTCGCCGGGGGGACGACCCGGAAGTTGTCGAACGCACTCTGTCCCCACTTGAGAAACTCGTAGCGCTCGTGATTGCGTCCGAACTCCCTTTCGCTGTTGATCGCCAGCGCCATGCCGCTGTTGAAGGCGTCGACCTGCACCGAGTGATCGATGACCAGGTCGCAGAGAACGAGCGGGTTGACCTGCTCGGGATCGCCGCCCATCCTCTGTATTGCCGAGCGCATGGCGGCGAGGTCGACGAGCGCGGGCACGCCGGTGAAATCCTGCAACACGACACGCCCCGGGATGAACGGAATCTCGGTTTCGCCAACGTTGCTCGCATCGTAGGCGGCCAGCGCTTCGATGTGCTCGCCGGTGACGTTGTGTCCATCTTGATGGCGCAAGCAGGACTCGAGAAGCACTTTGATCGAGTAGGGGATGGTGTCGAGCGGACCGAGCCCCGCCAGGGTGTCGAGTCGGTAGATGGCGCGCTCACCGAGCGCTGTTTCGAGCGCGGCTCGGGCGTTGTTCCGATAATCCATGTCGTCTTCCAGGGCGCGGTCGCGAGCGAGATCCGGCTCAAGTTTAGCCCCTCCTGTCCTGCTCTGCATGAAGCAGGGCAGGCGCGCGGAAAGTGGTCGGTGGCTTGGCCGGGAACGTCGGGACGTCTAGAATTGTTGTAACTGATCGGCAACCACGTTGGTCTGGCACCGCAGCCCGTGTCGGCGACGCAAGTGGCGGATAGGTGTACCCCAACCCCGCCCCTGAATACGGCGAGCATCGATGGTCAAGAAAAAGCATCTAACCGTCACCAGAGACGATCTCCACCGGGTTCGCTGGGACAACATCAACTGGGCCAGCTTCCTCGGGATCGCCGCACTCCACTTCGGTGCCCTGTTTGCGCCCTTCTACTTCACGTGGGGGGCGCTGGGTGTGGCCGGGGTTCTCTGGTGGCTGGCGGGCGGCATTGGTGTTTGCCTCGGGTTCCATAGGCTCCTGACCCACCGCAGCTTCCAGACGTTCAAACCGCTCGAGTACGCGATCACGACGCTCGGCGCGCTGAGCGTCCAAGGGAGTCCGATCTACTGGGTCGGAACCCATCGCATGCACCACCGCGACTCCGACACCGACGCCGACCCGCATTCGCCGAAGCATGGATTCGATTGGTCCCACATGATGTGGTGCGTGACATCGGACCCGCTCGGGCGCGAGCCGCGGGATCTTGCCATGGACATGCAGCGCGACCCGGTGCACCGTTGGCTCGACACCTACTACTGGGTCCCGACGGTTGTCCTTGGTGCCATTCTGTACGCCATTGGCGGCATGCCCTGGTTCATTTGGGGCGTTTGCGTGCGCACCGTGTTCGCGTACCATGCCACTTGGCTGGTGAACTCCGCCGGGCACACGTGGGGCTACCGTACCTTCGAGACGCACGAGTTCTCGACCAACAACTGGTGGGTCGCGGTGGTCTCGTTCGGTGAGGGCTGGCACAACAACCACCACGCCTTCGCGCGCTCGGCACGCCACGGACTGCGCTGGTGGGAGATCGACGTGACCTGGTACACGATTCGCCTGATGGAGAAGCTCCACCTGGCGTGGAACGTGCACGTAGCCGACCCCTGGGGCAAGCAGCGGGAAACCGTCTGAGTCCCCGTCGCGCGCTCGCTACAAGTATCACGCTACGTCGGGGACAGCACACTAGCTCGGGGCTTGCAGGTCCTCGTAGACCACGTAGGCGCCGACGTGCTGCCCGTCGAGGATGATCGGGCTCGAGTGCACCCTCACGAAGATATCGACGCCGTCGCGCCGCCGACGCTTGACGTCGATACGCAACTGCTCGCCGAGCTGGGTGCGCTGTGTGAGCCGGCGGGCTGCTTCCTGGTGTTCCGGTGGGGCGACGACCTCGTCGAGATCGTGGCCGGCGACGTCCTCACGGGATACGAGGAAAAGGCGCTCGAAGGCCTGGTTGGCAGACACGATGCGGCTCGATGGATCGAGCGTCACCATGGCGAGCGGGCTGCCCTCGATGAGCGCCGCCAGGTAGCGACCGTCGAGCCGTGCCTGCCGCTCCATTCGTTTGGTGTCGGTGATATCGATGACCACGACCCCGACTCCCGTCGGGTTCTCCTGCGCGGGCCCAATAGGGAATGCGGAAAAACGCCATACGCACGCCAGTTTCGGTGACTGCGGATCCTCTGTGGTCAGCTCGATGTTGACCGCCGGCACGCCGGTTTGGAGCACCTGACGTAGAATCGGCTCGACGATCGCGGCCAATCCCGGCAGTGCCTCTCGGAGCGGACGGCCGATGTGATCCTCGACCGGCAGAACATGCATCTCGGCCAGCCGACGGTTGATGCGCACGAAATGAAGGTCGGCGTCGAGAATGGCGAGGCCCGCCGGCGCGCCGGTGAAGAAGGCGGCCAGAGGAGCCTCCAGCTCTACCTCAGGCGCAGAGGGCGGCGGCGCGTCTACGACGTCGAGGACTCCGTAGAGAGCCTCCACTTGTCCGCAGTCGTCGCGTTGGGTGAACACCGTGTCGCGCACCCGCCGGATGGTGCCGTCGAGGCAGCGGATCTCGTAGTGGTAGTCACGGATCCAGCCGTGTTCGGCGAGCATCCGCCGTCGCTCGGCGCGCACCTGCGGATCGACGACGAGATCATCGGAGCGGTATTGCTGCAGCTGCTCGACAGATTCGGCGCCGAGGATCTTGAGCATCGCCGGATTGGCGTCGACGATACGGCCGTCGGGGGTGACGATGTAGATTCCCTGCTCGATTCGGGAGATGAAATCTCGGAGGGTGCCGCCGTCCTGGAGGCTGAGCTTCGGGCGTCGGACGTTCACGTTTGCTCCCCCGGTCGGCACAAGGGTTCCGAGTCGCACGGGGAGCGACGGTTCACGAGCCGGGGACGCTACATGGACGTACGAACCTTCCCCCGCTCCCGACTAGATATAGCGCGGCGGCAGCGCGAAAGCTAGGCCTGCTAGGCCTGCTAGTGTCGCAGCGAGAATCGGGCCTCGATGATCGGCTGGCAAAAGGATCGACGATGGAAATCGAACGAATCGGCGTCGTTGGCGCCGGAACGATGGGACACGGGATCGCCCAGGTCGCGGCGCAGGCCGGATTCGACACCCGCTTGTGCGACGTCAACGAGGACCTCGTCGGCGCCGGGCTCGACAGGATCCGGGCCAACCTCGACAAGGGCGTCGAGCTCGGCAAGCTGGCGGCCGAAGACAGGGAAGCGGCGCTCGGGCGCATCTCGACGACGACCGATCTCGGCGAGCTTTCGGCGGCGATCGACCTGGTGATCGAGGCGGTTCCCGAGAGTCTCGAGCTCAAGCGGGCGACCTTCGAGCGTATCGAGTCTCACTGTCCGCCGGGCACCATGCTGGCGACCAACACGAGCTCGCTGAGCATCGCGGTAATCGCTGCGGCGCTCTCCGATCCGGGCCGCCTGGTCGGCATGCATTTTTTCAACCCCGTCCACGTCATGCGGCTGATCGAGATCGTCCGGCACGAGGGAACACGGAGCGAGTTCGTGGATCTTGCGGTCGGTGTCGGGGAGCGGATGGGAAAGACGCCGATCGTGGTCAACGACGTCCCGGGGTTCGCGAGCAGCCGTCTCGGCGTCGTGCTCGGCCTCGAGGCGATGCGGATGTTGGAGCAGGGGGTAGCTTCGGCGCAGGACATCGATACCGCCATGGAGCTCGGTTACCGGCACCCGATGGGTCCGCTCAAGCTCACCGATCTGGTCGGCCTCGACGTGCGGCTGGCGATCGCCCGATACCTCCACGAGGAGCTCGAAAGCGAGGCTTTTCGGCCGCCCGAGATCCTCGAGCGCCTGGTCGACGAAGGGCACCTCGGCAAGAAAGCCGGGCGCGGGTTCTATGAGTGGTAAACACCGGTGCTACGATCGAAATTCGAGACTCGGCACCCGCGGGGAGTTCTTCGCACCCTGGTTGAGATAGCAACGCCATGCGCACGATTTCGATCCGGATAGCCACCCTCTTGCTGCTCTCGCTCATCGCCGGCCCCGCCGGTTTCGTCGTTGGTCAAGCCGAGCAGGGGGCGCAGCAAGAGCAAGCCGAACAGGCGGAGCAGGAAGACCAAGGTGCGCAGGCGGGAGAGGCGCCGCCGCCCTTCTCGCGTGCCGAGTGGATTCGCCGCAATCGCCTGCCGTACCCGGGGATACCGCGTCCTGTATCCGAGATCCCGCCGGCGCCTGAGCCGGTTCCCGGAGATTTCTCTCTGCTCGTGGCGTCGGCCGCCTTCGTCGACCCCGGCATTACCCCGCCGACGCGGGTGAACAACGATTTGCTGCCCCCCGGAAATGCCACCAACCCGTGGTCGCAGGCGGAGCCGGACATCGACGTCAATCCGTTCAACGAGAACAACATCGTCGCGGTGTACCAGGAAAGCCGCTTTCGGGACGGCGGGGCGCGGGCTCTGAACTACGCCACCTCGATGGACCGGGGGCTGTCCTGGGTCGAAGGCAGTTTACCGAACCTGACGCAGGAGCTCGGCGGTCCCTGGGAGCGCGCCTCCGACCCCTGGGTCGCGTTCGGGCCGGGCAACCGGGTGTACTACGTCACCCTCGACTTCAACGAAACCAACCCGGCGAACCAGGTCGGCGTCAGCGTGTCAACCGACGGCGGCCTCTCCTGGGGGCCGCCGGTCAGAGTGTTTCGCAGCGAGCTCGACTTCAACGACAAGGAAGCCATAGAGATCGACACCCATCCCCGCAGCCCGCACTTCGGCAACGTCTACGTCGCCTGGGACATCAACATCGATCCGGCAAACGGCGGGCCCGCCCAGCACCTGGTGGTGGCGCGCTCGACGAACGGCGGCGCCAGCTATCAGACCCCCCTCGTGTTGCGCATCGCCGGCACCAACATCGGCGCGATTCCGCGCGTCGGCCCCGACGGCACCGTGTACGTCATGTGGGCCGGCAGCGGTGGATCATCGGGATTCTCGATCTTCCTGTCGACCAGCGCCAACGGCGGCGCGTCGTTCTCCAGCCCACGCGTGATCCAGACGCTGAGCAGCCAGAGCGTGCCGTTCATCCGCGACGGCTCGATCCTGCCCTCCCTGTCGGTCGATCGGAAAACCGGCGACCTATATCTCG
>JADFNY010000379.1 GCA_022563115.1 Acidobacteriota bacterium
GCCCGGCGTTCCCGGAGGGCGGCAAACCTGCGCTGGACGATGGCGGCCGTCCTCCTCTGCTTGTTGGCGAGCGGCTACGCCTTGATCGGGGCCGTGCTCGAGGGTGCGATGTTTTGGAGTACGTCGCCGGCCACCGTTGAGGCGGCCCGCTGGATCAACCGGAACGCACCTGCGTCGGCGGTCGTCGCCGTGCACCCGGACGAGTTCGAGCCCGCGTTCGGCTACTGGCTGCGGAGGCCGATTCTGCTGGCTGACGAGCGTCACGCCTTGTTGTTCGGGGCCGCCCCCGAGGTGTACGAGCGGGTCGCGGTGGAGCTCGGCGAAGCCTTCGCGTCCGTGAGCCCCGAAGTCGGAGCCGCGCGATTCGAGCGCGTCGGCGGCGACTATATCGTCGTCGCGGCGGAAGGACTCGCCAACCCGTGGGGCCGGCGGCCATGTTTCGAGGTCGTGCACGCGAACGAGCGCTGGGGAATCGTGCGCCGGACGAGCGACTGCTAAAGTCCCGACCATGTTGCGCCACCGCGCCTGAGGTCTACCAATGCCAGCGACGCACGGTCGAACATTTCTGATCACCGGGGGCGCCGGGTTCATCGGCTCGCACCTCGGCGAAGCGATTCTGGCCGACGGCGGGCGGGTGCTCGCAATCGACGATCTCTCGACCGGATCCCTCGACAACATCTCGAGCCTTCTCGACCACCCCGATTTTCGCTTCGCCCGTGCCAGCATCACCGATCAGGTTGTGCTCGAACGCATGGCCTCCGAAGCGGACGTGGTCATCCATCTGGCGGCGGCCGTGGGTGTGCAGCTGATCGTCGAGCACCCGGTGCAGACGATCGAGACCAACGTCATGGGCACCGAGGAGGTGCTCCGCGCCGCCCTGCGGTACGACTGCCGGGTGTTGCTGGCGAGTACTTCCGAGGTCTACGGCAAAGGCAGCAAGTTCCCTTTCGCCGAAGAAGACGACGTGCTGCTGGGAGCCACCAGCAGGAGCCGCTGGGGATACGCCGCGAGCAAGATGGTTGACGAGTTTCTGGGGCTTGCCTACTGGCGCGAGTACGGCCTGGAGGTCATTCCGTTTCGTTTGTTCAACACGATCGGGCCCCGCCAGACCGGTCGCTACGGGATGGTCGTGCCACGTTTCGTGCGCCAGGCTCTGGCCGACGAGCCGATTACCGTATTTGGCGACGGTTCGCAGCGTCGTTGTTTCTGCGACGTCCGAGACGTGATCTCCGCCATCCTCGGGCTGGCCGAGCATCCGGACTCACCCGGCCGGGTCTACAACATCGGGGCGACCGAGGAAGTTTCCATCCTCGATCTCGCCGAGCGCGTCAAGACGAAGGCCGGCAGCAGCTCCAGCATCGAGTTCGTCTCCTACGATGAGGCATACGCGCCGGGATTCGAGGACATGCAGCGACGAGTTCCGTCGATCGACCGGATCAACGCGCTGCTCGGTTGGGAGCCGACGCGGTCGCTGGACGAGATACTCGACGACATCGTCGCCTGGGAGCGCGAGTGACCAGCACTCTCATCGCCCCGTGTGGTGGCAGCCTGGTTGATCTCGTCGTTTCCCCGGAGCGTGCCGAAGAGCTCAAGGCGCTATCGGCCCACCTGCCCTCGATTCAGCTCACCGAGCGGGCCGCCTGCGACCTCGAGCTGCTGGCGACCGGAGCCTATTCGCCGCTCGACCGATTCATGGGCGCGGCCGATTACGAGCGCGTCGTCGGTGAGATGCGGCTGGCGGGCGGCCATCTCTTCCCGATTCCGATCACCCTGCCGGTGGGCGCCGACCACGGTTTTTCGCTCGACACCCAGGTGGCGCTGCGCAGCGCCAAGAACGAGCTGCTGGCGGTGATGACGATCGAGGAGGTCTACGAATGGGACCCGTGCGAGGCGGCTCTCCAGGTGTTCGGCACGGAGGATGTTCGACACCCGCTCGTTGCCGAGATGTCGGGCTGGGGAGAGCTGAACATCTCGGGCGCCATCGAGGTCTTGCAAACGCCGCCGCACAGCGATTTCCGCGATCTGCGCATGAGCCCGGCGCAGACCCGGGCTCGGCTCGAGGAAATGGGCCACGACAACGTCGTCGCCTTCCAGACCCGCAACCCGCTGCACCGCGTGCACGAGGAGATCGTCCGCCGGGCGGTTGATTCGGTCGAGGGCAACCTCTTGCTCCATCCCGTCGTCGGTATGACCAAGCCCGGTGACGTCGATCATTTCACCCGCGTTCGCACCTACAGGGTCCTGGCCGAGAAGTACTTCAAGGCCGAGCGCTGCCTGCTGGCGTTGCTGCCGCTGGCGATGCGCATGGCGGGGCCGCGCGAGGCTCTCTGGCACGCGGTGATCCGCAAGAACTACGGCGCCAACCACCTCATCGTCGGCCGCGACCACGCCGGACCCGGCGTCGACTCGAAGGGCGAGCCCTTCTACGGCCCGTACGACGCCCAGGAGCTGGTGCGCCAGCACAGCGAGGAGCTCGGCATCGGCGTGGCGCCGTTCCACGAGCTCGTCTATCTCTCCGAGGAGAAGCGTTACGAAGAGGCGTCCAAGGTGCCGGACGGCGCCCCGACGTTGTCGATCTCGGGGACCAAGGTGCGCGAGGAGTATCTCGAGAAAGGTGTCCTGCTGCCGGAGTGGTTCACCCGTCCCGAGGTCGCCGAGATTCTCGGCGACGCCTATCCACCGCGCCACCGCCAGGGCTTCTGCGTGTGGTTTACCGGTTTGAGCGGCTCCGGCAAGTCGACGACCGCCGACGCGCTGACCGTGATGCTGCAGGAGCAGGGTCGACAGGTGACCGTGCTGGACGGCGATGTCGTTCGCACCCACCTGTCGCGCGGCCTGGGTTTCAGCAAGGACGATCGTGACATCAACATCCGTCGCATCGGCTTCGTCGCCTCGGAGCTCGTGCGCCACGGCGGGGTGGCGGTGTGCGCCGCGGTGAGCCCCTATCGGGCGACGCGCAACGACGTCCGCAACATGGTCGGCACCGACAACTTCATCGAGATCTTCGTCGACACCCCCATCGAGGTGTGCGAGCAGCGCGACGTCAAGGGCCTGTACGCCAAGGCCCGCGCCGGCGAGATCAAGGGCTTCACCGGGATCGACGATCCCTACGAGGAGCCGATGTCGGCGGAGATCGTCCTCGACACCGTTACCCATACCCCCGAGGAAAACGCCCGATCGATCGTCGAGCACCTGCGCGGCGAGCGGCTCCTACGAGAAGAACCGGCGGAATAAGGGTCGACATGTACCGCGAGCTCGACGTCGTCACCGACATCATCCGTGAAGCGGGCGCCATCGTGCTGAAGCACTACGAGGCTGGCGCCGGTGCCGACGTCTACAAGGACGGCGAACCGGTCACCATCGCCGACCGCGAATCGGACGCCTTCATCGTCGGCGCGCTGCGCAAAGCGTTCCCCGACGACGAGATCGTTTCGGAGGAATCGTTCGGCGACTTGGTGCAACCTGGGCGCCAGGCCGCGGAGCCTCCGTCGGTCGAGCACGCCCCGCCGCGGGTGTGGTACGTCGACCCGATGGATGGAACCAGCGACTTCGTCAAGCGCACCGACGACTTCGTCGTCATGATCGGGCTGGCGGTCGCCGGCTGGCCGGTGCTGGGCGCCGTGTATCACCCGCCGTCGGGCACGCTGTATCGTGGCGGCCACGGGGTCGTTGCGGAGAAGATCGTCGGTGACGAGCGCA
>JADFNY010000380.1 GCA_022563115.1 Acidobacteriota bacterium
GCGGCAGGATCTCGTCGTAGGCGAAGGCCCCGACGGTCTCGGGGCCGCGCTTCAGGTTGACGTGCGTCGGGCCGCACCAGAGGCCGAGGTCGGCATCGTCGGTCTCACCGGGGCCGTTCACCCGGCATCCCATGACCGCGATCGTCAGGGCGTGCTGCGCGGCGTAGCGCGACATCTCGCGCACCTGTTCGGCAAGCTCGACGAAGGCCCCGTTCTCGACCCGTGAGCACGACGGGCACGAGATGATGTTGAGGGTGTCGTTGCCGAAATCGGGGACCGAGCGAAAGCGGCCGGCGGCGATGTCGTCGAGGATCTCGTGGCCGATACGTACCTCTTCGGGCTTGCGTAGGTTAGGGAGCGTCAGCGACACTCGAATCGTGTCGCCGATCCCTTGTGTCAGTAGCTGTTCGAACGCGATGCGGGTCTTGATGGCGCCGTCGGGCAGCAGGCCGGCCTCGGTTACCCCGAGGTGCAACGGCACGTCGGGGCGCTCGGCGGCGAAGCGCTCGTTGCCGTCGATGACCTTCTTCGGATCGGAGTCCTTCAGCGACACGACGTAGCGGGTGAACCCCGCGTCGTCGAGGTAGCCGCAGTGCTCGAGGGCCGAGGCCACCATGGCACCGACCGAGTCGTCGCCGAACTTCTCGGCAAGCGCCGGATCGACCGAGCCGCAGTTGACGCCGATGCGCACCGCACAGTCGTGCTCGCCGGCGGTGTCGGCGATGAAGCGTGCTTTCTCGGCGGCACTCCTGGACTTCTCGTGGTGGTACAGATGGCCCGGGTTGTAGCGCAGCTTGGCGACAAACGGGGCGACGTCGGTGGCCAGGCGGTAGCTCTCCTGCAGGTCGATGCAGAGGTTCGCCGGGGTGCGCCGGGCGATCTCGGCGACGGCTTCGGCGTCTTTCTTTGAATCGACCGCCAGGCGAACGACGCCGGCGCCAGCCTCGTGAAGCGCATTCGCCTGCTCGACCGTGGCACCCACGTCCTGGGTATGGGTGGCGCACATCGACTGCACGACGACCGCGTTGCGGCCACCGACGGTCACCGGGCCGATGGGGACGGCGCGAGTGGGGTTGCGCTTCAGCAGGGCGGGAGAATCGCTCACTGGATCTCGTGGGGCTCGATGTCGAGAATCGGGATCAACTCGGGGAAGCATGCCCTTCGCATCATCCACAGGATGACATCTGCTCCTGACGCCTGCGACCCCTTCGATGATAGAATTCGGCCTCGAAGTCCCCTGCTAGAGGTCGTTCCTGATCGGCCTCGGGCCCTTGCTCCCTGGTTTTTCAGACGATGAAATACACCCGATTTCGAGCCCGCATCTCGCTCGTGAGCGTCGCGCTCGCTGCACTCGCAGTACCGGCGGGATCGGTTGCCGACCTGGGGGCGGACGACTTCGTCCTCTTCGAAGACGGGGAGAAGCAGGAGATCCTCGACATCCAACTGATCAGCCTCGCAGCGGGGCCCGTTCGCCGGGCGCCGTTCTTCGGCGCCTCGATGAACCGACGTATGTACGAGATCGTCGAAGACCTGACCAACACGTACCCGGCGCGCGACTCGTTGCGCCAGCTCGCCGTCGCCAAGGCGCGCACCTTCGAGGCCGAGGAGCGCAATCGCACACTGGCCACCTACCAGCTGCTGAGCAGCTTCCCGTCGTACACCGACGAGAACGAATGGGGGATCAGCGATCCGCTGCTGGTCACCGTTGACGAGGCCGGCCGCGTATATCCCGTCGTCCTCGGTCGCTTCGTGCCGGGCGGCAACGTCATTGCCTTCGTCGAGGTATACGGCGGTCAGCGCCCGATCCTCTCGGGCCAGGTGTTTCTCGAAGGTGTCGACCCCGATGAGGAGCAGAGGGGGGCCCGCCTCTTTCCACTTGCCATGCGCCCCGCCGCGGACGGCGTCCACCACGGGATGATTCCGCTTCCCGCCGGGATGCCGCCGGGGCACTACTTCGTCCAGCTCGTCATCACGGACCCACCCGCCGACGAACACCAGATCGTGCGGCTGCCGATCGAGGTGGTCGGCCTGCCGATACGCTGATGCACGGTCGCCTGCCGGCACTCCTGCTCGTCGCGGCGCTGCTCGCCGCGGGTTGCGCCGTGGGTTGCAACGGCGGCCTGATCGAGATCTCCGGTAGTGTCGGCGTCGCCGGTGACCCGGCGCTGCCGTCGGTGGTGTTTCTCACCAGCTCACCGCTGGCCGCTCTGCCGGCGGAGGAGGCAGCGGCCTGGGCCTGGTTGCGTGATCGCGATCGCGAGGACTTCAACGTTCAGCAGGTGCAGATGATCGACCTGCCAGCGACCGACCTGCCGCCGGACGCGGTCATCTGGTGGCACTACGCCGCGGAGGAGGCACTACCATCGGTCGCGGTGCGTCCCGACAGCCTGCAGGCGGTCCGCGACCATCTGCGCGGCGGCGGCACCGCGCTGCTCAGCCTGGTGGCGGCTTCGTACGTCGTTCCTCTCGGGATCGAGCTGTCGCCGCCCGACACGGTGACGATGGACGCCGACTTCGCCTCGGAATCGGAGCTCGGCGGCCTTCAATCGCGCCGCGGCCACGCTCTTCTCGATCCGTTCTGGGGTGGTGTCTTCACCTCGGCGAACAGCTCCTTTCCAGCCCGCGCGGCCGTCGCGTATACCGGTGATCGATGGCCGCAGAACGGGCGCGTCTGGGCGGTGCACAAGAGCGAACGCGGCGTCGATACGACCACCAAGGTGGGCATCGAATATCCGTCGACGTTCGTTGGCGGCGGCGGCGTGTTGACCCTCGGCGCACACTTCTATTTCGCCGACGCCGACAACCACAACCGACCGCAACTCGAGCACCTGGCGGCCGATGCGCTCCGTTATCTCGGAGCCCGTGGCGCCTCCAACGCCTCCGGCGCGGCAGTCAGTGTGCCGGTGGCGAACGAGCCCGAGGCGATGGACGAGGAAGCTCTCTATTGGATCCCACCGACCCCGAACGCTCCGCGCTTCGAGGCCGTGCCGATGCCGACCACCTCTCTGCCGCCGGTCGCCGATACGGAGACCGTACTCAATATGGTCGAGGGCAGGCCGTCGGGCCCGGAGATCGTGCGCTACCCGGATGTGGAGATGCCGTTCACCCTGGCCTCGCCACAGGCGGTCGTGGTGGGTTCGCAACTGGGGCGTGTCGATGCCTTCCGGGTCCACCCGCTGCTGCTGTTGCGCCGCCTCCGCTTCGGCATCGTACGCCCGGATCGCGGCGTAACGTGGCTCGACGATCCCGAGTCCGGCGAACGCACCTTCACGGTTCGCCCGGAGGGCGTCGAGTTGTTCTACAACGACGGAGAGCTCGACGTACGGCTATATCTGACCGTCGACCGGCGCTACACGGCGCTCGTCGGCCTGTTGGTGGTCCGCAGTCCGGCGTCGGTCGAGGTCATCGTGACGTGGGAGGCGCAACACGCGCCGAGCTGGCCGCAAGCAAGCACCGAAGCGGGCCATCCGCAGATCGGCTGGGATGACGGCGCCCAGGCGGTGGTGTGGCGCAACGGAACCGGTTTCGCCGCCAAGGCTGGGTTCGGCCGCGAGACCCCGACCCACATCCTGGGATTCCGACCCGACGAGCATCTCGACGAGGCAGGCTTGTTTGTCCCCTTGCGACGCCGGGAAGATGCCGCGGAAGGGGCCGGCCCGCTGTCGTCCGACGCCTCCCATGTCGCGTTGCAGG
>JADFNY010000050.1 GCA_022563115.1 Acidobacteriota bacterium
CGAGACGATCCACGAGGCCGACCTCGAGCCGGCGATCGACGCCTTCGGCCCGAGCAACGAGCGCCACTCGAGCGGTGATCTTGCGCTCCGTGAGGCCCGCGACCTTTTCGAGCGACGCTTCATCCTGACCAAGCTGCGGGAGCATGGCGGCAACGTCAAGCGAACCGCCACGGCGCTCAACATCGAGCGCAGCCACCTGTACCGCAAGATGAAGTCGTACGGCATCGAACCCGCCGACGTCGCCGGCGAGTGAGCGCGGTCAGCTCGAGCGGCCAGCAGGGCGGCAACACCCGTCACCCTTTCACTGCGGCCTGCTAGAGCAGGGCGCGGTCAATAGCGCTCTCGAGAACCCGCTCGGCGGTGAAGTCACCACGCTGCAACCAGGCACGTGCCGCCGGCGTGACCGCGTCCGCCGAGACGAGGCCGACGAGCTCGGTTTCGAGCAGCTTCACGCCGTGCTCCGCTGCCCGCGCACGGACGCTTTCGGAAACGACGTCGATCGGCGTTACCGATGGATCCTCAATGTTCATAGATACTTGTACGAGACCACGTGAGCCCAGCTCAACCCCTATCGCCTTGATCCCTGGGAGCCCTCCCGACGACGCGCGAACCGCGACGGCGATCAGGCGAGCCACCTTCAGATCGGACGAGTCCAACACGATGTTGTAGGCGATCAACGGCCCGCGGGCGCCGATTACGGTCGCACCGGCGCTCTGGTGCGGTGCGCCGGGTCCGAAGTCCGGGCGCCAATCGGGGTGGCGGAGCTTCTCGCCGAGACCTTCGAACTGACCGCGGCGAATGGCCGACAGGTCACGGCGCAGCGGAGCGGTCGCCGCTTCCTGATAGAGGAACACGGGTAGTGCGAAGCGCTCCGCGACGCGCTCGCCGAGTCGGCGCGCCAGCTCGACGCAGTCCGCCATCGTGCTGCCGTACTCCGGCAAGGGCACGAACGGGCAAACGTCAACCGCGCCGACACGGGGGTGCGCGCCGCGATGCTCCCTCAGGTCGATCACCCGAATGACCCGCTCGTACAGCTCCTCGGCGGCCGCCAACAGCGACTCCGGCGAGCCGACCGCGGTCAGCACCGTGCGATTGTGGTCGATGTCGGCGTGAGTGTGCAACAACTCGACCCCGGGCCGGCTCGTGAACGCGGCCCGCACGTCGGCGACGACATCCGCTCGTCGCCCTTCGCTGACGTTGGGGACGCACTCGACAACACTCATGGGGTATTGCTAGCATCCGAGTGCCCACCTTGCTACCAGGTCGTGGTGAAAGTGTGATGGGTCTGGTTGCGACGACAAGAGGCCAGATGCAAGGCAAAGCGACGACGGCGATGTTGAATACATCGTCGGGGAGCGGCAACGCCGCAGATGGTTTTTTGTCGTCGCAACCCGCAGGGACCCAGCACACTTTCAGCGCGGCCCGCTCGGGACAAGCGTCGTGAAGTGCCCTCAATGTGGACTCGTGACGTTCGACGACTTGCCGCAATGTCCCCGCTGCGAGGCGTCGTTTGCGCTTGTTCGCCCGCTAGCCACCGCATCGCTCGACGGAGCCCGCCACCTACTCCGGGATGACCCCGAGCTTCGCGTGAAGCTGCGCGACCGGCTCCACCGCGCTCGTCTCGACCGACGCAAACAAAACGCGAACCCTATGGCCACGGCGCCCGACACCGACGCGCCTGATTGGTTCGAGCCCCTCCCGGGCGACGGAAACGGTGCTGCCGAGGCGATGCCCGCTACCGCGCCGGCGACCCGTGGGAACAGCAAGGAGACACCGATCGTGCACAGCGACAACCTAATGCCGGACGACGACGTACGAGGTGGAGCTACGACCGCCGACACGGAGATCGACATCGAGGTCGTTGGCGCTGAACCTCTAGCCATCGACGACGGCGAGCCGCAATTCGACGGCGACATCCCCGGCTTTAGCGATTGGCGTGAAGAGCTACGCGAGCGCCTCAAGCGCATCAGGGCCCGTCGTGAGCAGGAACGGCTAACGGAGGGCAACGACGCCGAAAAGCTCGACACGAGCGCTAACGTCGACGAGCCGGAAGCCGACGAGATGGAAGCTATCGACGAGACCGAAGCCGTCGAGGAGACCGAGAACACCGAACCGGATACCACCGCCGAGATCGAGGGAGAGGCGGACCTTGCCGCTGCCGCTGACGTAGATGCGGAGGAAGAATCCGAGGTGGTCGTTCTCGAGGAAGACGACGAAGTCGTCGTCGAGCAGACCGAGGTCGTCGGCTTCGGCGCGGCGAACGCCGAACCCGCTGCCGACGACGCCGACGGGAACGATCTTCTCGCCGAGTCGGAGCCCGTCGCAGGAGTCGACGATCCGGGGGCGACCGAGGAAGCCGTGGAGCCCGTGGAAGAGCCCGCGGAACCGCCCGATGACGACCCCGAGAAAGCCGCCGAAGACGACGCCGACTTCGACCCGGGCGAAGCGGCGACCGACGAGCTCGAACCCTTCGCGGAACCCGACACAGATAGCGAGCCGGAGATCTCCACCGACGAGGCGATCGAGCGGCTCGATGCAATCTTCGACGAGCCCTCGGAAGCCGCGGAGGACCTCGAAGCCGGGGATGCCGGCGACCCCGCCGTCGACCCCGCCATCGACCTGCCCCCGGCTGTGATGCCGGACCTGCCGGACGACGACGAACCCACCGCCGCCGCGGGCGATTCCGTGCTCGAGCTCGACTTCGATGAAGCTGCGCCGGTGCCGACTCCGGCGCTCGACCTCGACCTGCCGGAGGCCGATGCCGAGGACGATCAGGCGCTCGAGTGGGACGAGGAGGTCGTCGAGCCGGCCACCGAGCACTCGTCGGCTGGTCCCTTGGGCGAGCGCGCCGCCGCCGCCCTCTGCGATCTGCTCGTGCTGACCGCGATCGGCTCAGCCCTGGTGGGCGCGGCAAGCTCCGGAACGGGGCTGCCCTTCCGGCAGATCCTGGTCGAGGAAGCGCTCGGTCTCGGGATCACATGGGCGATCTTCGTGATCGGCTACTCGGTGTTTTTCGTCGGCAGCTGCGGTCAGACGATCGGCCGCATGGTCATGCGGCTGCGGGTCGTCGGCACCGATCAGTTCTCCGTCGGGTTCGGTCGCGCCGCAATTCGACTGGCTGCCTGGGTGGTATCCGCCCTGCCGCTGCTGGCCGGCATGCTCCCGGCCCTCCGCGATCCGCAGCGGCGCGGCCTACACGACCGACTCAGCCGCACCCGGGTCGTCAAGGCGTAAGAGGCTCTTCGCGGTAGAGAATACGGTTCAACATGATTGGTCGCAGGGCGAAGAATGGCACCGTGGTGATCCTGTGGGCCCTCCTCGGTCTGTTCTGCTTCCGGGTCACCGCGCAGCTGATCCAGGCTCTCGCCCCGGTTTCGCTGCTGCCGGCCTTCGAGGCCTGGCACAGCCGCGCCTTGCCCTATCCGTTGCTGGTAGCGACGCAGTTGGTGATCATCACCGTGTATGCCTGGATTGCCTGGGGGATCCAGTCGGGCAGGACACAGCCTGATCGGCATCTCGGCCGCTGGCTGCTCGGGTTAGGGGGTGTCTACTTCGCGCTCATGCTCGTGCGCTTGGTGTTGGGCGCCACGGTATCGGCGCAGACCTGGTTCGACGTCCTGATCCCCACCGTTTTCCACTTGGTGCTGGCCACGTTCTTGTTAGTCGTCGGTAACTTCCACTTTGCGGGCCCAATGCCGGCACCCGCGCATCCGAAGACGAGGACCGGCGCTTTCGACCACGCCCTGCCGTACCTTGCCTACCCGATAGTGATGATTGGCGGCGTTGCGCTGCATCTTCTTCTGTTGGAGTCGGGGCTCCCTCTCCTGGCGAGCACCTATTTGCCGGTCTTCCTCGGGATGGCGACGGTCACCTGGCTGGAGTTGCGTATTCCGCACGAGCGGGCGTGGAAGGCGGCGCCTGAGGACGTGAAGAGCGATCTCCTTTTCATGCTCGTCGTCCAGGGACTGCTGCCGAAGGCGCTCTCGTTTCTCGTCGCGGTCTCCTTGATTGCCTGGCTGCAGACGGGCTCGCCGTGGATCACGAACTTGTGGCCGCGAGAGCTTCCGATCGGCATACAACTGGTAATCATCATCCTGGGCGCCGACTTTCTGCGCTACTGGTTTCACGTGCTCTCGCACCACCATCCGTTCTTCTGGAGATTCCACGCCGTCCACCACTCTCCGGAAAAGTTGTACTGGCTCAACGTCGGCCGCTTCCATCCGGTCGAAAAGGCGGTGCAGTTCTTGCTCGACGCCCTACCCTTCATCGTTCTCGGGGTCACGGAGAACGTCTTGGCCCTGTACTTCGTTTTCTACGCGCTGAACGGATTCTTCCAACACTCGAACGTCGAGCTGCGGATGGGATTTCTCAACTGGGTGATCAGCAGCGCCGAGTTGCACCGCTGGCACCATTCGCGCGTCGTCGCCGAATCGAACTCCAACTTCGGCAACAACATCATCGTCTGGGACATCTTGTTCGGGTCCCGCTTCTTCCCAGCGGACCGGGAGGTTGCTGCGCTCGGTCTCGAGCAGCGCGGGTATCCGCAGGACTTCATGTCGCAGATGGCAACGCCCTTTCGCGTGGCCCCCGACACCACGCCCGCCGACGGCCCGAAACCGGACTGACAGCCGCCGTGCGCTTACACGACGCCACCATCTACTGCCTGCGGATACCCTTCGTCGAGAGCTTCGCGCACAGCACCAAGTCACGGCGCGCCAGCGACGCCGTGGTCGTTCGACTGACGACCGACGAGGGAGTGTCGGGCTACGGCGAAGGAATCGCCCGACCTTATGTGACCGGAGAATCCGTCGATTCGGTGGTTGGCCGGGTTCGCGACGTGATCTGGCCAGCGATTCGCGCTGCCGACATGACGGACGACGATGGCCTTGATTCGCTCGCGGTCGCCGGCAAACTGCTCCCGTCGTCGGACCCGGACGCCGAGGAACGAGCTAGCGGGATCATTTACCACGGCGCCGCCCGCTGCGCCGTCGAGCTCGCTTTGCTCGACCTCCTGACAAGGATCCGTGGGGAGTCGATTGCCACGTGCATGCCGCCACGCACCCAGAAGCTCCGCTACAGCGGCGTCATCGGCATGGGATCTCCGGGTTCCGCGGCCGCGCAGGCCGCCAAGATGGGCGCTGCGGGACTCGCTGAGTTCAAGGTCAAGGTCGGCGACGACGCCGGCATCGACAGGCTCGCCGCTGTTCGCGACGCTGTCGGCAACGACGCGAGTATTCGGGTCGATGCCAACGGCGTATGGGGCCTCGAGCAGGCAGTGAACGAGATCGCCGCGATGTCCGCCTTCGAAATCAACATGTGCGAAGAACCGCTGGGACGGCACGGTGTCACCGATCTGGCGGAACTCGCCGGCCGGGTTCAGGTACCGCTCCTCCTGGACGAGTCGCTGGTCACCGAGTCCGACGCCAGAGCCCTGGTGGCGATGGACTCTCCGCGGCTGTGCTTCAACCTGCGGGTGAGCAAGTGTGGTGGGCTCGGTCCGTGTTTGGCTCTAGCCGCGATGGCACGTGCCCATGACCTCGGCTTCGTGATCGGTTGCCAGGTCGGCGAAACCTCACTCCTGTCGGCTGCCGGGCGCCACCTGGCCGCCGCCCTCGATGATCACCTCCACCTCGAGGGCTCCTTCGGAACCTTCCTCCTTTCCGAGGACATCGCCGCGCCCGAGGTACGCTTCGGCGCCGGTGGCCTCGCGCCCCTCCTCGACGGACCGGGTTTGGGGGTCTCCATCGTGGAGGAGCGGTTGGAGAGCCTCGCCACTTTCCAGGAGACCTTGTCCTGAGCCGGCTCATACGGTTCGGGCTCGGCTGGAGGGGACGTCTGCAGCAAAGAGCTTTCGATCGTGCCGCCCAAGACCCCGAAGCCGCGCAGCGCGCCTACCTGCTCGGCCTTGTCAGACGGCATCAGGACACCGCCTTTGGGCGGGAGCACGGGTTCCGCGGGATTCGGCAGGCCGCAGACTACGCCCGGCACGTCCCGATAAGGGATTACGAAGGCCACCGGCCTTGGATCGAGCGTCTCAAACGCGGCGATCGTCGTGTACTGACGGCGGACGAACCGTTGATGTTCGCCACCACGTCGGGAACGACCGCGGAGCCCAAGCTCATTCCCGTAACCGCGGAATGGTTGCGTGAGCTGCAGCGGCTCACGACGTTGTGGCTTTATCGATCGCAGGCCGACTATCCTGCCCTATTCTCCGGAAAGTCGGTAACAGTCGTCAGCCCGGCGGTGGAGGGCAGAACAGCGGCAGGGACACCCGTAGGGGCGGTGTCCGGGTTGACGTATCAGAGGACTCCTTGGATGGTCCGACGCTCCTATGCGCTTCCGTACGACGTTTCGGAGATCAACGCCTACGACGACCGTTACTTCGTAGCGACACGCCTGGCGTTCGCGGCCGACGTCTCGATGCTCGCGGCGCCGAACCCCAGCACGCTGCTGCGCCTGGTCGACGAGGGTCGGGAGCATGGCGAACGCATCGTCCGCGCGGTCCACGACGGTAGCCTCGGCGTGTCGCCTCCCACCGGGGCAGATCCGGAGCAACGTTCGCTCTACCAGAGGCTGGAGCGGACGATTCGCCCCGACCCCCACCGGGCACGCCTCATGGATGGATGCCTGGAGCGGCACGGCGCGCTGCTACCCCGAGATCTGTGGCCACGGCTGCCCATGATCGGCTGCTGGCTCGGCGGCGCCGCCGGCGTTCAGGCCGAGCGGTTGCTCGAGCCCTACGGGCCCCTGCCGCTCCGCGACGTCGGGTTTCGCGCCACCGAAAACACGGTGACCGTCCCCTTCGAGGACGGTGACGCGGCGGGCCCGCTCGCCGTCGGGACGGCGTTCTACGAGTTCGTCCCGGAGGAGGACATCGATTCCGAGCAACCGCCGGTTCGACTCGCCCACGAGTTGGTAGACGGCGAAAGCTACTACATCCTGATGACGACCAGCAGCGGTCTGTATCGCTATGACATCAACGACATCGTCGAGGTGCGCGGCTTCTACCAGCGCGCCCCGAGGCTCGCTTTCGTTCGCAAGGGCCGCGACATGGTCAGCCTCACCGGCGAGAAGCTGCACTCGAGTCAAGTCGGGCAGGCGGCCGAGCTGGCCGGGTGCGAGCTGGGGTTGGTCGATCTGCAGGTGCAGTTGATTCCGGATCACGACAAAGTGCGGTACGACCTCTTGGTCGAGTGCGAGGGCGGGATCGGCGGGGCCGAGCGGGAGTTCGCCGCCGCGTTCGACCGACATCTTGCCGAGATCAACATCGAGTACGCGCAGAAACGGCGCTCGCGGCGGCTCGGGCCGCCTCGGCCGTGCGCCATGAGGCCCGGTTGGGCGCGGCGGCGCCGCCGCCTGGATGTCGAAGAATCTGGAAAGCGGGACGCGCAGTACAAGTGGCCGATGATTCGGCTGCAATGGGACGATGCAACCCGCGCGGAGATCGCCATCGAGTGTCGGTAAACACCGACAAGTTCGGACGGATCTGTCGACCTGTACTTCGGCCCCACGGCCGAGCTAGCCCGAACTTCTCAACGGGTGGCTACTGCGCGACGCCACCCGTTGAGAAGTCCGGACTAGTGCAGAAAGTGGCGCGTCTTGGTGAGCACCATCGTGATGCCGAGGCGGTTGGCGGCCTCGATGACTTCCTCGTCGCGGACCGAGCCGCCCGGCTGGACGATCGCCGTCACCCCGGCCTCGGCGAGTGACTCGGGGCCGTCGGGAAACGGGAAGAAGGCGTCCGAGGCGGCCACCGCGCCGGCCACCTGGTGGCCGAAGTCGTTGGCCTTCCACACCGCGATGCGGCACGAGTCGACGCGGCTCATCTGGCCGGCGCCGACACCGATGAGCTGCCGGCCGCGGGCCAGCAGGATGGCGTTGGACTTGACGTGCGGGATCACCGTCCAGGCGAATCGAAGGCCGGCCTCCTCTTCATCGGTCGGCTGCCGCTCGGTCACGCAAACCCACTCCTCGGCGGGAATCCCGGCGCCGGGGTCACGGTCCTGGACCAGCAAGCCGCCGTCGACCCATCGAATGTCATGGTCGTGGAAACCAGCGGCGGCGTAGCTCGGCGCGAGCTCACCGTCGGCCGGGATACTCAGCAGGCGCATGTTCTTCTTCTCGCGCAGGATCTCGAGGGCGTCGGCGCTGAAGCCAGGCGCCGCGATCGCCTCGACGAACGTCGTCACGATCTCGCCCGCGGTGTCGGCGTCGACCGGCTCGCTGAACCCGAGAACGCTGCCGAATGCCGAAACCGGATCGGTGGCGTGCGCCTTGGTGTAGGCGTCGACCAGCGTTTCACCGCAGGCGGCACCGCAGGGATTGCCGTGCTTCATCACCACGGCGCCGGGCGCCGGCAAGGCACGGGCCAAACGCCGCGCCGCGTCGAGGTCGAGGATGTTGTTGAATGAGAGCTCCTTGCCGTGCAGCTGCTCGGCGGCGGCGAGACTACGCGGCGCCGTCGCCGCATCCGAGAAGAACGCCGCCGTCTGGTGCGGGTTCTCGCCGTAGCGCAGCCCCTGGATCCGATCGAAGGTCATCGCCACGGTGCCGGGGATATCCTGCAGCTTCGGGGTTGCGTCGAGGGAGGCGTCTTCGGGCAGGCCGTTGAGGTAGTTGCAGATCGACGCCTCGTACCCGGCGGTGTGGGCGATCGCCCGAGCCGCCCAGGCGAGCCGTCGCGACAACGGCAGATCGTCACCGCGCACCGCCTCGAGCACCCCGTCGTAGTCCCCCGGATCGACAACGACCACGACCCCGGGCGAGTTCTTCGCCGCCGCCCGCAGCAGCGTCACGCCGCCGATATCGATTTGCTCGAGCGCCTCCTGCAACGTGTGCTGCGGCTGCGCCACCGTGGCGGCAAACGGGTACAGATTAACCGCCACCAGGTCGATGGGCGGCACCTCGTGCTCGTCGAGCTCCGCCATCTGGCCGTCGTCGTCGCGGCGCGCCAGGATGCCGGCAAACACCTTCGGGTGGAGCGTCTTGACCCGGCCGCCGAGCATCTCCGGCGACCCTGTATGCTCGGAGATCTGTCGCACCGGCAGGCCGGCATCGGCGAGCGCCGCGGCGGTGCCGCCGGTCGACAGTAGCTGCACGCCGTGCTCGTGCAATCCTCGAGCAAAATCCACCAAGCCGGTCTTGTCGTGGACCGACAGCAATGCAGTCTTGATCGTTCCCATGCGCCTATTTATCGCCGTAGATCTTCCGGATTCCCTCAAGGAGCGGCTCGGGGAAATCGTCGCCGAGCTCAGCGCCTGCGGTGCCGACGTTCGTTGGGTTCACGCCGATTCGATGCACCTGACCCTGAAGTTCTTGGGGAACGTCGAGCCTCGTGAACTGGCGGCAATCGACGGAGTCCTGAGCAGGGTCGCTGGCACCGCACAGTCGACCCACGGCCGGCTGCGCAACCTCGGAAGTTTCCCACATCTTCGCCGCCCCCGCGTTCTCTGGATCGGCGTCGAAACCGGCGACGCGGCCCTCTCCGCGCTGCACGCCGAGCTCGACGCCGGACTTGCCGAGATTGGGTTCGCGAAGGAAAAGCGCGGCTCCCATCCGCACATTACCCTCGGCCGGGTACGCGGCGGCCGCGGCCTGCCGGCCCTGCGCGAAGCGGTGGAGGCGCGATCCGGTATCGAGGCCGGCAGCTTCGCGATCGATCGCCTGACGCTGTTTGAAAGCGAGCTGCGGCGAACCGGAGCCCATCATACGGCGATCAGCGTGCACCGGTTCGGCCAGACCAACTAGGCTGCTGAGGGTAGTAGGCGAAGCCGGATTCAATTCTGAGGAAGCCCGCTCACTGTTCCGTCGCCGCGACCCAGACGATCCTCCGCACCCACGATTTGCCCAAGGCGATGTTGACCTTCGTGATCAGCTCGCCGCTCATCGCCTCGAGCTGAGTTTTCCACCCCGAGTCGGTGACCTCGACCGTCAGCACGCCGTCCTCGAAGCCCAGCGGTCGACAGCGGCGGCTCACCGCATCGCCAACCGAACGCTCCCAGGTGCGCTGGAGCACGAGGCGCCGCGACTTGGGGTTCTCCAGCCACTCATTCAGCAACCGCTGCAGCTCGTGTCCAACGTGCTGGAAGCTCATGTGATCAGCATCGCGTCGCCGTAGGAATAGAAACGAAACCGCTCTCGTACCGCGAATTCGTACGCCTGCAACAACCGTTCGCGGCCGGCGAACGCCGCCGCCATCAAGATCGGCGTCGACCGCGGTAGGTGGAAGTTTGTCAGCATCGCGTCGATGACGCGAAACTCGAACCCCGGGTAGATGAAGACATCGGCGTCACCGGCACCGGCGGCGATCTCGATCCCGTCGTTGGCCCGCGCCGCGTGCTCCAGCGTGCGAACGACCGTCGTGCCGACACCGACCACCCTGCCCTGTCGCTCCTTCGCCGCCATGATCGCCGCCACGCAGTGCTCCGGCAAGACGTACGGCTCCGCTTCCATCCGGTGCTCGGCGATCTCATCGACCCGAAGCGGCTGGAACGTCCCCGGCCCGACCCTCAGCGTCAACGTCGCGATCTCGACACCGGCGCGCTCGATCTGTCGCAACAACCCGCGGGTGAAGTGCAGCCCCGCCGTCGGCGCGGCCACGGCGCCATGCTCGCGGGCGTAGACGGTCTGGTAGCGATCGCGGTCGATAGCGGCGCGCTCGTCGCCGGGCTGGCGCCGAATGTAAGGGGGCAACGGCATTTCGCCCCAGCGGCCGATGAGCTCGTGGGCCTCCCGGCCGGGCGGCAGCTCCATGAGCCTGCGGCCACCGGATAGCGACTCGCGCACGATGATCTCGGCACCCGAACCAATGTCCTGCGCCCCACCTTCCGCCGCGACATTGCCTCCGACTTTTCCGCTATCAGCCCCGAGCTGGAGAACCTCGCCGTCGAGCAGGCGCCTTCCGCCGCGAACCATCGCCTCCCACACCGAACCTCGGGCGCCGGCCGGCGCTTCCGCCTCGTGCAGCAGGAGGATTTCGACGACGCCGCCGGTGGCGCGGCGGCCGTGGAGCCGTAGCGGATCCACCTTGGCGTCGTTGACGACCAGCACATCGCCCGCGCGCAGCAGTTGCGGTATCTGCGTAAAGCGATGCTCGCTAGGCGGACCGGCGACCCCACGGGCGAGCGTCAGCAGCCGCGATTCATCGCGGCGAGCCGCCGGCTCCTGGGCGATCAGATCGGCAGGAAGGTCGTAATCGAAGAGCTCGATGCGCACGTTGGCAGGCCGTGGTGAACGTGTGATGGGTCTGGCGGGTAGGTCTTGTGGGTGAGGGCGGCACCCTACCAAAGCTCGGGTTGCGGTCCACCGGAGGACTGATCGCCGGGCTTCGGGATGCCGAAGTGATCGTAGGCGAGCGCGGTCGCCACCCGACCGCGCGAGGTGCGCGCCAGGAAGCCGAGCTGGATCAGGTAGGGCTCGTAGATGTCCTCGATCGCCGCCTTGTCCTCGCCGATCGACGCCGCAATCGTGTTCAGCCCCACCGGGCCGCCGGCGAAGTTCTTCATGATCGTCAGCATGAGTTGGCGATCGATCTCGTCGAAGCCCATCTTGTCGACCTCGAGCTTTTGCAGCGCGCCGCGCGCCACCTCGGCGTTGATCGTCCCGTCTCCGTCAACCTCGGCGAAGTCACGCACCCGCCGCAACAGCCGATTCGCGATCCTCGGCGTGCCGCGCGAGCGGCGGGCGATCTCGAGGCCTCCGTCGGGGTCGGTCGGCACCCCCAACTTTTGCGCCGAGTTGGAAACGATCTTGGCGAGATCCTCGGTACTGTAGAAATCGAGCCGGAAGACGATGCCGAAGCGGCTGCGCAGCGGCGAGGTCAACAACGCCGCGCGGGTGGTTGAACCGACCAGCGTGAAGCGTGGGATCGGCAGCTTGACCGAGCGCGCGCTCGGACCCTCTCCGATGACGATGTCGATCTCGTAGTCCTCCATCGCCGGGTACAACACCTCCTCGATGGTCGCCGACAGGCGGTGAATCTCGTCGATGAACAGCACCCCGTTTTCCTCGACGTTGGTGAGGATGGCGGCGAGATCGCCGATCTTCTCGATCACCGGCCCGGAGGTGCCGCGCAGGTCGCCCTCCATCTCGTGGGCGATGATATGCGCCAGCGTCGTCTTGCCGAGCCCCGGGGGACCGAACAGCAGCACGTGGTCGAGGGGCTCGCCGCGCTTGCGCGCCGCCTCCATGAACACCCTCAGGTTGTCGACGACCTTGCGCTGGCCGACGTACTCCTCGAGGGTGCGGGGGCGCAGCGTTACCTCGAAGCGCGATTCCTCGGATACCGGGCTCGGGCTGACTAGCCGCTCGTTCATGGTCGATTGCTCGGCACCGGAACCCTCACGTTGACATGGTGATGAAACCGCCGGGAGTTCTTCAGCACCATGCTATCTGGCGAGCACACGCAGCGTCTGTTTGAGCAGGTCTTCGAATTGATCGGCGGGATCCTCGACCTTTTCGAGGGCGCGCTCCGCGTCCCGAGGACGATACCCGAGGTTCTCGAGCGCCGAAAGCACATCGTGACGCACGCCGCGCGAGCCGGCGGCGGCGGTGACCAACACCAGGTCCTCGACCTTTTCCTTGAGCTCCAGCGCCATCCGCTCCGCCGTTTTCTTCCCCACCCCGGGGATCGTCGAGAGGCGTGCGATGTCGGCGTCGACAATGGCGCCGATCAGAAGGTCGGTGTCCATTCCGGAGAGGATCGTCACCGCGAGCTTGGGCCCGATACCGGCGACCGAGATGAGCTGCTCGAAGAGCCGTTGCTGGGGCAAATCCTTGAACCCGTAGAGTCGCAGGGCATCGTCGCGAACGTGCGTGTAGATCCGCAGCACGACCTCGTCGCCGAGCTCGCCGATCTCGTAGAACGACGGCAGCGGCAAATAGACCTGATAGCCGACGCCACCGACGTCAATGATGACGTACTCCGGCGTCTTCTCGCGCAGCGACCCGCACAACGAGCCGATCACCGCACCGCCTCCGGCCGCGTCCCGCTCCTCATCGTGCCCCTTCCAGGCGCATCGCGAAGCGGCGCGATTGCATGTGACAGAGGGTTAGGGCAAGCGCGTCGGCCGCATCCTGAGACGGCCGCTCGGGGAGGCGCAGAAGGGTCGTTACCATCTGCACCACCTGCTCCTTGTCGGCCTGCCCGTAACCCACGACCGCTTTCTTGACAGCGCGGGCGCTGTACTCGAACACCGGGCAGGCGGCGCCCGCCGCCACGATCACGACGCCCCGCACCTGCCCCAAGACCAACGCCGACCGCACGTTGACCCCGGCGAACGCTTCCTCGACGACCAGCTCGTCGGGGCGGTGCTTGTCGACCAGCTCGCGCAACAGCCCGTCGAGCAGCTTCAAGCGCTCGGTGACCGGCCGCTGTTGCGGCAGCTTGAGGACCCCGTGGGCCACGACCCCGATGTCCGCCCCCACGGCGTCAATCACGGCATAGCCCGTGAAGCGGGAACCGGGGTCGATTCCCAGGATGCGCACCGACTCGGGCATTTATCAGGCCGTGGCGAAAGGGTGGTGGGTCTGGCGTGTGGGTGGTCCGGGCGAGGGCAAGGCGGGCCGACGATGGCGATGAGGCCACGACCTAGCTTAACCGGGTGCTGCTGCTTCGAGCTCCTCGGCGTCGATATCAGCGTTGGTGTAGACGCCCTGGATGTCGTCGTGATCCTCGA
>JADFNY010000381.1 GCA_022563115.1 Acidobacteriota bacterium
CAGCCGCCTGCCGTCGGCCGACCAACTGGGACCGCCGACCTCCCAGCCGAAATCGGTGAGCCGGATCTCGTCGGCCGCCGGATCGTCGGCCCGCCGCAAGAAGATGTCGTCGGCCACATCGGGTCCGGCGTAGTACGGCACCGGTCGTGGCGAACGACGCGAACGATACGCCAGCCAGCGACCGTCGGGAGACCAGGCGGGGGTGTAGTCGGCGTGATAGCCGGAAATCAGCAATCCAGCCGGTCCGCTGGTCCCGTCCGGCGCGATCGCGACAACGTCGACGTCGAGGTTGAGTCCCCAGTCCGCCAGCCGCCAGCTACCGGCGGTATAGGCGAGCATGTCGCCGGCGGGGTTCCAACGCGGCAGCTGGGCGGAGGATGCGCCATTGGCCTGCCCGGCAACGTCGAAAAGCGGCTCGGCGTCGGAATCGCCGAACGGGATCAGCATCACCGAGGCGTCGTAGTCGTTGTGCGTCCAGTATAGGTAGTCGCCCGCGACCCAGGGCCAGAAATCATCGCCCGCGGTACCGACCACCGAGCGAAGGTCTCCTGATTCGAGGTCGAGCTCGTAGATATCGAGGTCGCGGTCTGCCTGCGGCGAGTGCCGCGCATCGGCATCCGGCGCCTGTGGTGTGGCGAGCGCGATAAAGAGCGACCGGCCGGCGGGGGCAACCGCCAGGCCGTTGGGCAACGCCGAGGCGTCAAGCCCGGTGCGGACGATCTCTACCTCGCCCCCCAGGGGCCGCGCGCGCAGCAGCGACGCCGAACCGCCCGCCGACATGGCCAGCGCGTAGACGGCGTCGCCCATGGGGGCCCACGCCAGCCCCAGAACTCGATCGCCGACGTCGTGACCACGGGCGTCGGGGGGCTCACCCAGGACGATCCGGGTGCCCGGCGGTCGGATCCAAACAACGTCGCGGTTGCCCGGCGCCCACACCGGAACCGCATCCAGTGGGATCGCCGTCGAGCGTAGCTGCTCACCACTCTCGAGAAACCAACCCATGTCGCGGCGCCGGTTGGCAAACCGGGCGATGCGGCCATTGCCATCGAAAGTCGCAGCCATCACCTGATCGAAGTCGAGGAGGAGCTCAGCGCGCAGATCCTCGCCGCTCGCCAGGTCGATCAGTCGCACGCCGAGGCTGTCGACGCGCAACATCCGCGAACCGTCCGGCGACACCATGGCGTGCGTGAAGGCGTCCTCGAACCAAGCAACGGGCGCCTCGGCGTAGACCGTCTCAGCGAAGTCAGCGGGTAGTTGGCCCTCGAGGTCGAACAGACGCGGACTGCGGTTCAGAAACCAGAGCATGGCCACGACCACAGCGATGAGAGAGAGGATCAGAACCGCGATCGAAATCCAGTTCCACTTGCTCAGCGCCAGCCGCTGACCGCCGATCGGCTGCGACCGCACCGTCTCGAGAAGGAGCTCGGCACACTCCGGACATTCCTTGCAATGATCGAGGATCCGCTGCGTTTTCTTTCGGCCCAGCTGCTCCTGCGCCAGGTTGGCGAGGTCTTTGGGATCCGGATGCCGGCTCTGTGGTGTGCTCATCGGACTGTAGTTGCGGGATGCCTACTTGCGCACAAAAGGCTATACATTGGCCATTCTGATCATTATTGTTTGATACTGCTCAATCGCACACGACTAACATACGTGACCCAGCGCGCCGAACTGCGCCCATCGCAGCGGACGTGGCGCGATGGCGCCACCTGGGAGGCATGGCGGAATGCAATACGGTGAGCTGATCGATTTCCTCCAGCACGTGGGGAAAGATCCGTCGCGCCTCATCTTCGAGGACGAGCTCACCGGGATCCACAATCGCCGCTTCCTCCTCAGCTACTTGGAGCACAAGGTGCACTGGGATTCCAGGGAGGAATTCCCCCTGTCGCTGCTGATCGTCGACCTCGACCGCTTCAAGAATATCAATGATACCCATGGCCACGAGGCCGGCGACCAGGTTCTCACCTGGTTGGCGACGCTGCTGAAGGACGCGGCAGGCGACACCGGATTGCCCATCCGCTACGGCGGCGACGAGTTCATGTTGTTGCTTCCGCGCACCGATGGAGGGGCGGCCCGCGAGGCCGCCGAGGACATCCTCGAGCGAGCTTCGAAACGACCCTTCAAGTTGCGCGAATCGGGCACCAAGTTGCCGATCACCATCAGCATCGGCATCGCCACCGCACCGCAAGACGCCAACAACTCCACCAGCCTGCTGCAGACCGCTGACACGGCGCTCTACCACGCCAAGCGCTCGGGAAGGAATCAGGTCGCTTCCGCCGACGACGTCGATCTCGAGAAGGTCTTTTCGAAGGCGGCGCTCTATCGGCTGCGGTCAACCGGGATCTTCGGGCGCGACAAGGAGCTGTCGGTCGTCTCTCAAGCGCTCGAAGCGCTGACCCTCGGCAAGAGCCAGTTTCTGGTCTTCGAGGGCCCCCCCGGCAGCGGCAAGACGGCGATCCTCGAAACCGTCGGCCGCAACATCTCCGATCACGACTTGTTCCACATCGTCAAAGTGGTGGGCACGCAGCAGGAAGCCTACCGACCGTACTACCTGGCGACCGCGATCCTCGTCGACCTGTTCAACCAGCGTGACGACAACGGCGCCGGGCTGCTGGATGCGATGGACGAAGAGGACGTCGGCTACCTCTCGCACCTGTTGCCGCATCTGGAAGACAAGGGCATCATCAAGGACGAAGACGCGACCGGGCGCCGTGAGGGGATCTTCAAGACCCTCATCAGAGTGCTTTCCGCGGCGGTCGAGTACCGCCCGCTGGTCCTGCTCGTCGACGACCTCCAGCTTGTCGACGAGGCATCGCTCCTGATGCTCGGCGCGATCGTCCAGCGCGATGAGCCGCGGGTCTTCATTTGCGGCACCTGCACGGAATCGATGCGCCTGGGCGGCGAGCCGGAAGCGGTCCCCTTCGATCGCTTCTGCAGCGCCCGCCGAAAGGACCTCGACATCCGGCGGGTGAGGCTCGGGCCGCTGAGCGCCAACGATATCGCCAGCTACCTGCGCGGGGTCTTCCCGGGTCTGATCATGCCCAAGGGCTTCGAGCACGAGCTTGTCGATCTGACCGAGGGCAACCCCCTGTTCACCAGCGAGGTCATCCGCAAGCTGGTGCGCGACCAGAAGGTGGCGCTGGTCGGCCAACAGTGGACGATCGAGCCGCTCGAAGACGACTACCTTCCACGCTCGCTCGAGGAAAGCGTCATGACTGAAATTCAGGCCCTTGACGAAGCCGAGCGTCAGCTCCTCGAGAAGGCGTCGACCCTGGGTGAGGATGTCTCGCTCAGCGTCTTGACAGGTGCCTCGGATCAAGACGAGAACAGTGTGCTCGAGTTTCTCGACCGCGCCGAGGCGCTGGGTATGGTGAAGTCACGCTTCGAGCTCAACGACGAAATCATGCGCTTCCTCGGCAAGCGGGTGCTCGACATCAGCTACGGCACCATCGAGGAAGAGCGCCGCCAGACGCTCCACGAAGAGGTCGGTGCCTACCAGGAAAAGCTCTACCAGCAAGGCTACGCTCCGTCGGCGTCCTTGCTTGCTTACCATTTCAAGCGCTCGGCAAACGAAGAGAAGGCGCGGCGCTACGAGCAGCTGCATGCCCAGTACACGAACATTGTCTTCGACCCCGAAGAAGCGACCCGCTACACCGCGGACATC
>JADFNY010000382.1 GCA_022563115.1 Acidobacteriota bacterium
GAACTGGATCAGCGACTACGGAACCGCTGACATCGCCCGCACCAAGGAGACCGAGTTCTACGGGCCGCCCTGGGACGAGCTCGCCGCCGAGCGGCTGCTGCGCCAGTCGCCGATCATGTACGCGGGACGGGTACGCACCCCGACGCTGTTCGTCCACGGAGAGGTCGACCAGCGCGTTCCGTACTCGGAAGCCGAGCAAATGTACTTCGCGATCAAGAAGCAGGGCGTACCGGCGAAGATGATCGTCTACGCCGGTCAGCCGCACGGAATCCGCGGTCACTGGAACCAGGTGCACCGGGCGATGAACGAGCTCGACTGGTGGGAAACCTACCTGAAGTAGGCCCGGATACTGCCGGCACCCGACAGCGGCGCAGCCGCGCAGCCCCGGAGCCCGCCCCACCCCGACCCCGACCGTCGGATCACGATCAGTCTGCCCTTTGCGGCGTAACCAGACCCATCAAACTTCCACCACGGCCTGCTAGGGTTCAGCGAAACCTCTTTCTTTGAGTAGCTAACAATAGCTAATAATGATGTTTTCTTTCTATTAACATCTAACACTGTCGTCTTATTAAGTCTGGACATCTTTGAATGTTTAACGTAACGTTTGAGGCCTGCGGTGCGGTGTGGCCACCGAAGACGTTCAGCCTGGGCGTCCGGCGCCGGGAGCCGCAATACCAAAGCCGACGCGGAGGGAGGCAATGGCGGAGCCTGAAGGGACCACTGGTCTCGACGAGAGCCTGGAGGGTTCCGACGCGCTCGAGGGCGCTGAGGAACGCGAGGAATACGACGACGACGACGACGACGACGACGACGACGGTGACGAGCAGGTAGCCGAGGAGGTCGCCGAGCCACCTCGCCGGCGCCTCGTGTCGGAGCTTCTCGAGGGCGAGGGCGTCCTAGAGGAGGGTGCTCGCTCCGATCTGCAGGTCGTCGCGCCGCCACTGCACGGCGAGGTCGGCGATACTGGCCAACCGATCTACCAGCTCGATCTTTCGAGCGGCGAGCCCGAAGGCACGCTCCTGGAGCCCGAGTCCAGCGCGATTCCGCCCGAGCCGGATTACGCTGCGGAGCCGATGGTCGGGGCAGCCCCCGGGTCCGATGCGGAAGCCGGAACCGCGGACACCCAGGCCGTCTTGAAGCAGATGATCGCCGATCGTGACCGCCAGGTGATGAAGGCCGAGCGCGACGGGATCAATGCTTACGAGCTCGCCGTCGGCATCGATCACTTCGTTGCCACGCTGATCGAAACGGTTCGCCGTTCCGACAGCTGATCGGCAATTCGCCGCGCCGCTCGCGGCTGTCGATGCCGATACCGCCACACTCGGGCACTGTTGAACCCGACGCCCGTCCGCACTTCACCACGGCCTGCTAAGATGCGTAGCTCTAGCAGGGTGCTGAAAAACTCCCCGGGAGTGTTTCAGCACCCTGCTACCCGGCGCCGGCACGCGCCGCGAGTATTCCCTTCCCCATGACCTTTGAGAAGCCAATGCCGACTCCTCATCAAGCCGTACCGCAACGTCTCCATGTCTTCGGGTTGTTCGCCTTGATGTCGCTGTTCATCGCCGGTTGCAGCTCTTCCACTGAAGAGACCCCGGAGCCTGCTCCCGTGGTTGAACCCGCGCCTGAACCCGTGGCCCTGGACCGGGCCGTCCTCGACGATCCGTCTCGACCGCAAGCCGAGAGGGAGCAAGACGTCGACCGCAAGCCGATCGACGTCTACGAGTTCTTCGGTGTGCAGCCGGGTCAGACCGTCGCCGATGTGTACAACGCCGACGGCTACAACACCCATCTGTTGTCGCGCCTCGTCGGCGACGGGGGCACGGTGTACAGCGTCTTCGAATTCTACAGCGAGCGGGAGCTCTTCGATGGGGCGCTGTACAAGGTCGACGCGGTCTCACAGCGGCTCGAGGATGCCGGACTCGCGAACGTCAAGCTCGCCATGCGGCTTGCCGAGGTGCCGTCGGAGAGCGTCGACGTCGCGGTAGCGATTCGCAACTACCACGACGTCGAGTGGGTATTTCCGGAGATGAAGCGCGCCGACCAGCTCGCCGAGTTCTTCCGCATCGTCAAACCCGGCGGGATCGTCGGCATCGTCGAAGTCGCAACGCCGAACCAGGGCTGGGACAGCCCCACGCACCGGCTCAACAAACAGGTCGTGATCGACGATTTCACCGGTGCTGGGTTCGAACGGGTCGAGGAATCCGACCTGCTGGCGGTTGCGGGCGATGACTACACCGTGGACGGTTTCCCGGAACGGCACAAAACTGACCGCTACGTGCTGAAATTCCGCAAACCGGGCAACTGAGCGTCGGCGGACCTCGTCCTTGAACGGGGTCCGAAGAACGGGTACGCTTGACCTTATTCAATGGGATTCGTATACCCACTGAGCGCCCAAATCTGCTTGAAGGCATTCTTTCCAGCTCTATTTCCCCGTCTTGCAGGCTGCGCCGGCGCGGAGCGTGTACGTTCGCACTCCTGCGCGGCTCGGGAAGCGGCAGCGGAACCGGCCGAGGGTCTATGAACGAGGACAGGATGAAGGCGATTCACGACCTGGTCGAACTGGGGAAGGAGCGCGGCTACGTCACCCACGATGAGCTCGACGAGGTTCTGCCCGCGGGAGGAACCGACCGCCGCTCGATGGCCGGTCTGATTGAAGACATGGATATCGAAGTACTCGCAGACGAGCCCGCCGTCGACTTCGAAGAAGACGAAGTCGAGGACGAGAAGGAGGACGACTCCTCCAGCAGCGTCGAGCAGTACGACTTCGAAGGCGCGGACAGTTCGGATCCGATCAAGGTCTATTTCCGCGAGATGAGCCAGAAGGGTCTGCTCGACCGCGAGGGTGAGGTGCGCCTGGCTCGCGCCATCGAGCAAGGCCAGCAAGGCATCGTCAAGGCGGCACTGACGTGCCCGCTCGGCAGCGAGTATTTGCTCGAGCGCCGCGAGGAGCTCAAGAGCGGCGAGCTGTTCCTCGACCAGTTTACCAAGGGGCTCGGCGAGGAGGCTAGGACGCGCAAGAGGACCTTTGCCACGCTCCGCAGAGTCGAGAAGCTGCGCGGCGATCTCCGCAAGGTCCGCTCCAAGCTCAACCGCAAGCTGCGCGACGATACCGAGCTTCAGGTTCGTCTCGAGCTCATCGAAATCCAGGGCACGATCGGTGTGGCGCTCGAGCGGCTCAAACTCACCGACGGGATCGTCGACGAGATCATCATGCGAATGCGCCGGTTGGCGGGCGTGCTAGCGCGCGCCGAGCACGCCGGCGACGACAAGCTTCTCAAGGAATGCACCAAGGACCACCTGGTCAGCCGCGAGGAGCTGATCCGCTATCTCGAATCGATCGAGGAGTCCGAGACCAAGATGGAGTGGGCCAAGAGCGAGCTCACGGAGCGCAACCTGCGCCTCGTTATCTCGATCGCCAAGAAGTACACGAACTTCGGCCTGCCGTTCTCGGACCTGATTCAGGAGGGCAACATCGGGCTGATGCGCGCGGTCGAGAAGTTCGACTACACGAAGGGCTTCAAGTTTTCGACCTACGCCACCTGGTGGATCCGCCAGGCGATCACCCGCGGTCTCGCCGACAAGGGCAAGCTCATCCGCGTGCCGGTTCACATGACCGAGACCATGCGCAAGGTTTCGCAGACGGCCGCCGAGCTCTAC
>JADFNY010000051.1 GCA_022563115.1 Acidobacteriota bacterium
TTGGCACTGTTGACCGTGGTCGTCTGGAGACCATGGGGATCGGTCGCAAGACCAACCGCGGACCAGGGCATGATCGCAAGCGCTGCGCCTATTCCTCGTTGCCCTGCAGCCTGCCCTTCATCACTTCGATTTCCTAACTTGGCAGGAATTTGGCAACCTGGCCATTTCAGGGGAACGGGCATGTACAGGGATTCCTCGCAACCCCTTGATTCTAAAGACAGGCGCGCCCGTAGCTCAGGGGACAGAGCAGCGGACTTCTAAACCAGACGTGCGCAGTTGGTTCTAGTTGGCGCTGCTTGGTGCTCGTTGGCTGGCGTTGGTTTGCGTTGGCGGCCGATCGGACCGCTCTTGGTTCTAGTTGGTTCCAGTTGGTGCTGGTTGGTTCCCCGCGGGCACAATTGTGGGCACAGTCGGCAGCAACATCGCCGACGCCGATCACCGCTCAATCGACATCGGCTCCCAGCCCCTCACTTTTCCAGGTGACCCTGGTAGGTTCCCCGCGGGGTGGGAGGCGCCTTGACAGGCTCCGGAAACTCGGTAATTGTTCTGGAAACTAGAACTTCTGGAATCCGGAAGAGTGGCCCGATGGCGAAGACAAAGCATCGACCCGAGGATCTCTTGCCCTTGACGCCCCGCGTGCTGCTGATTCTGTGGGGCCTCGCCGACGGCCCGCAGCACCCGTACAGGCTGCTGAAGACGACCGAGGAGCTCGGTCGTGGCCGCGTCGCCATCGGCCCGGCGTCGTTGTACGAGGCGATCCACAGCCTGCGCAAGAAAGGTCTGGTCGAGGAGTCGGAGGAGCCCGATGACGTGGATCGCAGCGACTCGCGACGCCGCTATTTCCGCCTGACGGACCTCGGCCGCGCCGCGCTCGAGGCCGAGGCCGGCCGCCTCACCACGCTCGCCGAAGATCTGCAGCGCGCCAAGATCGCCCCCGCGAGGCGGTCATGAGCGATCGCGCCACTGCTCGCTGGATGGCTCGACTCCTGCCGCGAGAGCTGCGCGACGAGTACGGCAGCGAGTTTGTCGCGTTGGTCGAGGAACGCCTGGCCGAGGAAGTGAAGAACGGCGGCCGCGGCGCGGCGTGGCGCTACGGGCTGCGTGGGCTCGCCGACGCGCTGGGAACTGCCCTCCGACGCAACGTCAAGACCTTCTGGCCGGCGCGAAGGACGAGGACGCACGGGGTTGAGCCCGGAACAACCGACTCAGGTCCAAACGGAGCGGGTCTCCCCGGATCTGGCGCCGCGAGCTCCGGTCGTTGGCGTGTTTCCTCGTCTCTTGACGCGCTCATCCAGGATCTCAAGTACGGCTGCCGTCAGCTACGCCGCAACCCCGGGTTCACCACCGTCGCGGTGCTGGTGCTGGCGCTCGGAATCGGCGCCAACGCCGCGACCTTCACGCTGATCAACTCGCTGCTTCTGCGGCCGATCCTGGCGGACAACCCTGACGAGCTCGTGGCGCTTTACAGCAAGCACACGACGCTGCCCGATTCCTATCGGCCGTTTTCGTATCCGAACTTCGAGGACATCCGCGAGCTCAACACCACGTTCACGAGCATCATGGCCCACGACCTGACGCTGGTCGGCTTGACCGACGGCAACGTGACGCGCCGTGTCTTCGCCCAGTTTGCCTCCCACGACTACTTCGAGACCTTCGGCGTGAACGCCTTTCGCGGCCGCTTCTTCACCCCGGCCGAAGAGGTGCCCGGCAGCGGCACTCCCGTGGCCGTCGTGAGCTACGAGCACTGGCGCCGGGCCGGCTCGGATCCGGATCTGGTGGGCAAAACGCTGACGGTGAACGGTCAGGCGCTCACTATCGTCGGGATCGCGCCGCGCTACTTCACCGGGCGCACGGCGCTCATGTCGCCAGCGCTCTCCCTGCCGCTCGGCATGTACGACTTGTTGATGAACGACATGTTCACCGACAGTGACAGCTTGCTCAGCGACCGCGACAATCACCGGCTGTTCCTGGTCGGGCGCCTGCAGCCGGGCCTGACGATGGAGGAGGCGGACGCGCAGCTGGGCAGGCTTGCGGCGCAAATGGAGGAAACCTTCCCGGCGATCAACGAGGACCATACGATCATCGTAGGGCCGCTCTCCCGGCTCGGAGTCAGCACCTCCCCGCCCGACGAGGTCCAGGTGGGTGTCGTGGCGGTCGTGCTGCTGGCAATGACCGGCATCGTCCTGCTCATCGCCTGCATCAACCTGACCAACATGCTGCTCGCCCGTAGCGCGGTGCGGCGCAAGGAGTTCGCCATCCGCGCCGCGATCGGCGGCGGGCGCGGGCGGATCATGCGTCAGCTGCTGACCGAGGGGTTGCTCCTGTCGGCCCTTGGCGGGCTTGCCGGCCTCGTGGTTGCCTACTGGGTCAACAGCCTGCTCGGCGCCTCGATCAACCAGCTCATGCTGATGAACGGCCTGGCGATGGACATCGTGTTGCGCTCGGCTCCCGATGCAAGCGTCCTGCTGGCAACGGCCGCCTTCTGCCTGCTCGCCACCCTGTTGTTCGGGTTCGGCCCGGCCTGGAAACAGTCGCGACCGGACGTCATGGAAGACCTCAAGGAGCACGTCGGCGAGGCGGCCGGGAAGGGCAAGTGGCGAGGGCTGTTTGCCCAGCGCAACCTGCTGGTGGTCACCCAGGTGGCGCTGTCGATGGTCCTGTTGACCTCCGCCGGCTTGTTCGTCCGCGGCTCCCTCGAGGCGGCGGCGATCGACCCGGGGTTCAGCCTCGACAACGGGATTCTCGTCGAGGTCGATCCCAGCCTCGTGGGCTACGACGAGGCGCGCAGCAAGGAGCTGTACCGAGTCCTGCACGAGCGCCTCACCGGCATTCCGGGGATCGAGTCGGCGAGCGTGGCGGCGACGGTACCCTTCGGCACCGTCTCCGCGGGTCGGGGCGTTCGGCGCGCCGCGGATCTGCCGGGGTCCGGTAGCGACGGCACCGACGAGATCGAGACGGTTGCGGCAACCTCGAACATCATCGGCGCGGACTATTTCGATGCGCTCGGCGTGCCGGTTGTACGCGGGCGCAGCTTTACGCGCCAGGAGACCGAGTCCGATAGTGGGCCGAGGGTGGCCATCGTCGATGAGCTGCTGGCGGCACGGCTGTGGCCTGACGAGGATCCCATCGGTCGCCAGATCGGCTTCGGCCGTGAGCCCAGTGACCGCGGCGACGACCTGGAAGTGGTCGGTGTAGTGGCGACGGTACGCGACGACCTCTTTCCGTCCGAGCCCAGGCCGCACGTCTATGTCCCGTTCGGTCAGAGCTTCCAGACGGGCATGAACATCCACCTGCGCACGTCGGCAGCGGACGCCGAGTCGCTTGCCCTGATGCTGCAGGCGGTGCGACGCGAGATCCGAGCCGTCGACGATCAGCTGCCGATCATGAACCTCAAGACGCTGCAGGGACACATTCGTGAGAGCACCAGCCTGTGGCTGGTCCGACTCGGGGCCAGCGTCTTCAGCGCCTTCGGTGTCCTCGCCCTGTTCCTGGCAGTCGTCGGTGTGTACGGGGTCAAGGCCTACACGGTGGCGCAACGAACGCGCGAGATCGGCATCCGCAAGGCGCTCGGCGCAACCTCAGGAGACACCCTGTGGCTGATCGTGCGCGAGGGCTTGATGCTGACAGCCGCCGGCCTGGTTCTCGGGACGATCCTGTCCGCCGGCGTGGCTCGACTCCTGAGCAGCATGCTCTACGAGGTGAGCGCCCTCGACCCGCTGGCCTTCCTCGTGGCCCCGGCGATCCTGGCGACGGCATCGCTGGTTGCCACCTACCTACCGGCACGACGCGCGGCAAGCGTCGCGCCGATCGCGGCGCTGCGGCAAGAATAACGGCACGCAGACCTGCCTCCGGATCCACACCGGCCGCGGGGTCGCGGGGTCGAGGGTCGCTCGTCGGCATTTCCCGCCCGGGCCCCGTCTCGTCGCGGATGCGACGGCCCACGGAACCGGCCACGCGCAAGGAAGCGGGCCCTAAATGCAATCTGAGCAAACCCTCGTAACCTGCTGTAGAATCCGCGCTTAGGCTTCCAGGCGCGCCCGTAGCTCAGGGGACAGAGCAGCGGACTTCTAATCCGCGGGCCTGTTCGGCGGGCGATCCCTGCGCCGGTGGCTACGCCGAAGCTCGTCGACTCTCCGTTTGACTCGCTCTTCCCGCTCGTCGTTCGCCTCTTCGATAGAGCGGAATTTCTGCACGCCCGCCGGAGCCGAAACCTCGGCGATCCTGCTCGAGAAGCTCCACAGATTCCGGACACGTGAGGCGAGCGACAGGTCACCGGCCGGAACCCACAGCGCCCGGCGAGCGTCCTCGAACGATCCGAATTTGGTGACTGTCATTCCTCGTCCTTGATGTCGAACTTGTCGCGCAGATTGGTCGCATCGGCTCGGTCGATAAGCCGGACGGTTCCCTTCTTCATCTCGTAGAGGGTTCGCGGAGTGGCGACGCGCACGGTGACTCCGTCGAGCACCACGAGCTCGGCTTCCAGGTCATCGTAGTCGAACGCTTCTCCGAGCCGCGATATTAGATCCACGACAAACGCCTCACCCGGAGGGCCGTACCTGACGGTCGGATAGTCCCCGGCGAGATCCTCGGCGCTAATCTCCTCAATCGATGGATCGTTCCAGACTTCGCGGAGCGCCGATGGAGGGCGTCGAGCAACATCAGGAACTTGTCGAAATCCATCGTCCCAACACACAGATCCCGCTCGGGGCACGAGGCGACGAGCTTTCAGTGTCACAGTTGCCGGAACCTCGCATGCGTCGATTCGATGCAGCAGTACCCGGCCGGTCTGGAGGCCAACGCCTTATGACATTACACCTGCTGCGCCCATCAGCGCCCCGGCGGAACGAGCCCTTCATACGTTCACCGGGCAGAGAACTCTTCCTCTGTGAACCTCGGGGTGATGTGTTGGGGACAGTTCACGTCCCACGCTTCGACGTGAAACACGAGCGCGCGCTCGACGGTTGCTCCGTAGGTCGGGTCGGCCACACGCTCGAGGAGCGACGGCGTGTCCTCCACGAACTCCGCCCGCCCCCAGATCTTGATGCGCCGCCGATTCGGGTAGTCCATCAAGAAGATGAAGGCGCGATCGTTCTCCTCCAGGTTCCCGACCGATATGTACTGGCGGTTTCCGGCGAAATCGGCGAACGCCAGCGTCTTGTTGTCGAGGACCTTGACGAATCCCTTCGGCCCCCCGCGATGTTGGATGTACGGCTGGCCGTCGGCGCTGGCCGTTCCGAGATACAGAGAATCGCGCTGGCTGATGAACGCCGCGAGCTCAGGGGTGATCTCGTCGCTCCATCCGCCTTTCTGTTCCATGAGTGCGTATCCGGCTCGGGATCCGCGCTGCTCCTGTGCCGCCTTGACCGACGGGGTAAACCCGATGTCGCTGACAGAGGGTGCCATGTCTGCTTCTCCTTTCGGGGAGCCCGGGTCAGTTGCGGGCGCCGGTCGCCACAACCACGTTTTCCGCCAGAAAGCGCCGCATCAAACGAGCGATCAGTCGACCGTCTTCCTCGAGGGCCATGTGGCCGGTATCGAGGAGGTGTAGCTCCACCTTTTCCAGGTCGCGCTTGTAGGGATGCGCCCCCTCAGGCGGGAAAATGTAGTCGTTCTGGCCCCAGACGATGAGCATGGGCGGCTGGTGCTCGCGGAAGTATTGCTGCCAGGTGGGGTACAGGCGCGGGTTGGACCCATAGTCGAGGAATAGCTGGAGTTGGATCGCCTTGTTGCCGGGCCGATCCATTCCTGCTTGATCGAACGTCCAGGCGTCCGGGCTGATCGCCTCGATGTCGCGAACGCCGTGGGTGTACTGCCACTTCGTGGCCTCGATGGCGAACAGCTTGCGGAGTTCTGCTGCGTTCGCTTCGCTCTGATCCTGCCAGTAGGCCTTGATCGGATCCCAGAACTCGAGCAAGCCCTCGTCGTAGGCGTTGCCGTTCTGCACGATCAGCGCTTCAACCCGCTCGGGGTGCGCCGCGGCGATGCGGAAGCCGACGGGGGCGCCATAGTCCGTCACATAGAGGCTGTAGCGCTTCAGTCCGATCCGGTCGATCAGCTTTTCGACGATGCCGGCGAGGTTGTCGAACGTGTAGTCGAACTCGTCCACCGAGGGCATCGAGCTGTAGCCGAAGCCGGGGTAGTCGGGCGCGATGACGTGGAATCGATCCGACAACCGAGGGATGAGCTCGCGGAACAGGTGGGAAGACGTCGGAAAACCGTGCAGCAACACAATCGCCGGCGCGTCAGCCGGCCCGGCCTCGCGGTAGAAGATCTCGAGGCCGTCGATCTCTTCCGTCCTGTAGAAGGTGCGAGGAGCTTCGGTCGCCCACTCGGCGGCCTCCACGGCGTCCGATTGCCGCTCCGAGACCACGACACCGCTGACCAGAGCGGTGCCGGCAGCGAGCGAAACGACGATAAGCAGGACTGCGGTAACCGTGATGCGTTTCATTGTTCCAACCTCCTGTGGCGTGAGCGTGATCGGCTGACGCCGATTCACGGCTGTAGGGCTGAGTGGGCCCAATGGTTATACCGAACGTTCGGTTCACTACCTGCGCAAAAAAACGCGCGGATCATCACAAGCTCTCCTCGAGGAGCTGGTTAGGAAGTTCCGACAGCAGCCGGCGGAACAGTCCGGTGTCTTTCATCGCCCGCGTGACCACGAGGGCACCTTGCAGTCTCATGACGGCGTCTTCGGCGCGCCGCCGCGCGATCCCGGCCGGGAGGCCCGCGTCCCGTATCGTCGCGCTGAGCGTATCGATCCACGCGGTGAAGGCGGCGGCCAATTCGTCGGCAAACAATTCGGAACCACCACTCAATACCATCGCCCCGAGCAAGCAGTTCTTGGCGCCGCCGGCATAGAACCGTTCCACCGCTTTCATCGAGGCGGCGATTCGATCGCGCGGATCCCCCGGCTCCTCCAACAGAGCCAGGATCTCACCCACGTCTTCGCCGACTTTCCGGAACACCTGACGGACCATTTCATCTTTGCCGCCGGGGAAATGGTGGTACAGGCTTGCCCGCCCGAGCCCGGTAGCTTCGGCGATGCGGCTCAGGCTGGTTGCGGCGTACCCATGGCACCGAAACTCTTCGGCGATCCGTTCGACGACTTCCTCACGACTGAGCTTGGCTCTTGGCATAGGTCACCTTTTCCGTACTGTATCGAACGTTCGGTACAATGTCAACGGAAATCTACAAAAAACCATGTCGCTTGGAGGCCGCTGAAGCCGAACCGACATAGGGTCGTGCTCACGACAGATGGCGTGGCCAGCCGCCTCGCTAAGCCGACAATGCTCCCGTAACGAGACGAGAGTGATCGGCAAAAAGGACTGTGACAACAATCTTTAGCCTGTCCCGACACCGTATGATCATCGGGCGAGCTGATCACCGCCAGGACAAGGGAGCTACCGCGCGATGAGCGGTTTGAGAGCCAGTCCAGCAGCCCTTGGCGAGCCGTCGCCCTATGCGGCCATGGTCCACCTGTCGGGCCGCCGACGAGGGACGAGCCAACTGCTGAGCGACGATCGAGTCACGGTCGGCAGCTCCGCCGCCGATCAGGTCCTCGTGGCCGAGCCAGCCGAGGCCGGAACCGGAACGCCGATCAAGGGCGCCCGCCGCTACATCTCTGTGGCCGGCGACCCGGGCCGTACGCTCGCGACCCTCGAGAAACGGGGACAGACGTACGAGCTAAGGGCAGGCCTCGGCGCCGAGGTGTTCGTCAATGGAGAGCCAGTAGAGTCGCTGGTGCTCGCCTCCGGCGATGTGCTGGAGATCGGCAAGGGCGGTACGGTGCTGCGCTTCCGCCTCTATCCGGCCGCAAGGGGGCCCTACAAGTCGATGCGCGAGGCCTTCTCGGACTGTATCGATTGCGCCCGCCATGGCGGCCACGGAGTCCTCGACCGGGCCGGCATCGTGCTCGCCGGAGTTCCCTATGAGCTGGCAACGAAGACGACACCGGCGATGCGGGTCACGTTCTTGGCACTGCTCTTTCTGCTGCTTGTCACGACAGGGGTCGCTATCGTGCGCAACGTCAGCCTCGAGCGCCGCTTCGCCGCGGAGCTGGGCCGAATCCAGGGGCTCGAGGCCCTGCTGGCTCGCACCGAGCGCGCCACCTACTCGCGCGCTGACTTCGATGCCGCGCGAGCCGAGCTCGAGGCGCTGATCGGCGAATCCTTGGGGCGCGTCGAGGCCCTGGAGGCCCGTGCCGGGGCTCCCGCTCGCATCATCGACGCGGCGGCCGAGGCCGTGGTCTTCCTACAGGGATCGTTTGGCTTCGTCGAGCCACAGAGCGGAAGGCCGCTGCGCTACGCAGTCGGACCCGGCGGCGGGCCTGTGCGGCTTGCTGACGGCAGCAACGCCATCACGCTCGAGGGGAGTGGTCCGATCGTCGAAGTCTTGTACACAGGAACCGCTTTCGTCGCCAGCGACGCCGGGCACCTGCTCACCAACCGGCATGTCGCCCTGCCGTGGTTCTACGACCAGTCGGCCCAACGGATGATAAGCCAGGGACTCCAGCCCGTGATGCAGCGTCTCATCGGGTACCTTCCCGGCCTCGAGGAGCCTTTCGACGTCGAACTGGTCGAGGCCAGCGATTCTTCGGACGTGGCGCTGCTGAAGTGCCAGGCGCCGACCAGCTCCGTGCGACCCCTACGGCTGGCCGCGGCCGTCCCCAAGGCCGGCGACGAGGTCATTGTCATGGGGTATCCCACCGGGATGCGCGCCGTGATGGCGCGCGCCGGCGAGCGCTTTGCAAGTGCCCTGTCGGCGAGCGGGCCCCTCGATTTCTGGCAGGTCGCCCACAAGCTGGCGGAGGGCGGCTACCTCACTCCTCTCGCCACACGCGGAATCGTCGGCCAGATCACCGAAGTCACCATCGTCTACGACGCCGTTACGATGAGCGGCGGGAGCGGTGGGCCGGTGATCAACTTGGACGGCGAGGTCGTGGCCGTGAACTCCGCCATCATTCCCGGCTTCACCGGCTCCAACCTGGGTGTACCGGCAAGCGAAGCGGCGCGCCTGCTCGACGCCGCTAGCGAACTTCGACGACCATGAAGGTGACGTCGTCGTCGGAGGTCGCTCCGTTGGAGTGCTCGGTCAACGCATCGAGCACCGCGTGCTTGATGTCGCGGACCGTGCCTCCGGCGGCCTTCTCGAGCGCTCCCGCAACGCCGTCTCGACCGAAGGGTTTCCCGTCGCTGTTCGTGGCTTCGATCAGTCCATCGGTGTAGAGAAAGATCCGGTCGCCGGCGGCGATCGGCCGCACCTCGTCATCGTAGGAGGTATTGCCAAACGCACCGAGGGGCAGATTCGCACAGCGGCGAGGCGACCCGAGCATCACCGAGTCCCATCGCGCGTCATCCTGCCGGTAGATGAACATCGGGGGATGCCCGGCGTAGGTGAAGTGGAGGTTCGACTCGGCCCGGAGAAAGGAAACGATCGTCGCGGTGGTCATCGCCTGGTAGCCGCGCTGGCTTACCAACGCATTCAGGTCGGTCAGCAGATCGCTGCCGTCGAGCTCGTTGACACGTGTTTGCAACGCCTCGTAGAGCCACTGGCTGGTCTCGCTCACCGACTCACCGTGTCCCCGCACATCCGCGAGTGCGATCCGGGTGATCGCCTCGCCGGAGCAGACGCTCAGGTAGTAAATGTCGCCACCTTTCGCCCCCTCTGCGGCGCGGGAGTAAACACTGGCGACGAAGCCGCTGCCGCGCACGTCGGCGTTCTTATCCTTAGAGCCGCCCCAGACTTCCGCGCAGCTGATCTCTTGCATTTTTCAACCTACTTTGTTCGGCACTTCTAGGTGTCAGGGTGTGCCTCAACCCACGGTGTCCTCGGATATAGGTGAACCCGGAGCCCGATTTGTTACAAAGATTCAGGTAGAGACATCGAGGAGCGCCGCGCTGATCCGCGGGACCAACACTCCTCGGAAAGGGTTACCTCGATGAACGGGTCGAACACAGAACATGAGACCTTCCGCGATCCGGCGTTCGTGGAACGCGTGCGCAGCGGCGAGGAGGAAGCCACCCAGGCCCTCATTCGCGCCTACCTCCCCCAGGTAGTGCGCGCCGCCCGCGGCGCGGGCCTCCCCGCCGACGCAGCCGAGGACGTAGCCCAGGCGACGTTTCTGACGTTCCTGAACGTGGTGAAACGATTCGAGGGGCGCTCGCACGTGCGCACCTTCCTGTTCGGCATCCTGTACAAGAAGGTCGCCGAGAAGCGACGGCAGCAAGCCCGCGAGCGGCGGACCGATTCGATCGACGACGTCATGGAAAGCCGCTTCAGGCCCGACGGCCGCTGGCACACACCTCCGCGGCCCATCGACGAGCGTTTCCACGATCGCGAGGTTCGTCAGCAGATCGACGACTGTCTCGAGGCACTCACGTTGAACCAGCGCATGGCCTTCGTCCTGCGGGAATCCGAGGGACTCACAACCGAGGAGATTTGTAAGATTCTGGATGTCTCGCGCACTAACCTGGGTGTACTGCTCTATCGAGCGCGAAACCGTCTGCGGGAATGTCTGGAAACCGAAGGCGTGAAGCCCTGAGGGGAACAGATGCAGAACTGCAAGGAAATCTGCCGAAAGATCGCCTCTGATGAATACGCCGAGGCGACCGGTTGGGAACGATTGGTCGTCCGCTTCCATCTCTGGCGTTGCAAGAACTGCCGCTGCTACGAGGAGCAGCTACGGGCGATGGGGGCGTCTATGGCGCAGCTGCTGCACGAAGATCCCCCCGCTGCCACTACCCTGGAGCGCATCGAGCGCGCGATTCTCGAGAACAACGCTGCCGGCTCGCATCCCTCGTCCGCCGATCCCGGAAGCGACCGCTGACGGTCGCTTACACCACGCTCGAGCCCGAGCGTAAGAAGTCGCGTCCGAGTCTCACTCACTGTCTGGAGTCGCAATGACGCGCGCTCCATGACAGGAGGTACATCGATGCGACATGTACTCAGAACTCTGGCGTTGTTTGCTGTGATCTCGGCAGCGGTCCTGGTTTTCAGCCCCGCCACCGCCGAAGCACAGCATTACGGCCACCACTACTACGGACATGGCTACGGCGGCTATGGGCATGGCTACGGCTATGGGCATGGCTACGGCTACGGCGGCTATGGCTACGGCTACGGCGGCTATGGCCCCTATGGCGGGTATCGGGACGCTTCCACCGGAGACATCCGGATCGAGGTAAGTCCGAAGGCAGCTCGTGACGAGATCGAAGTCTACGTCAACGAGGCCCGCGCCGGGGTCGTCGACGATTTCGATGGCTTCTTCCAGCGGCTCTATCTCGAGGAAGGAGAATACGAGATCGAGCTCAGGCTGGCCGGTTACAAGCCGTTGCGGGTGTCCATCTTCGTCACGCGCGGAAATACGTACAACCTCCGCGGCCAGCTGGAAGCCCTTGCCGACGATCAGCTGTAAGACATCGAAGGAGACATTCTAATGAATATTCGGAATCTCAAGAACGGTATCCTGGGCGGCCTCGCCGGCGGCGCTGTCTTCGGGATGATGATGGCGATGATGGGCATGCTTCCCATGATCGGCGCCATGGCCGGCTACCCTTCCGCGCTGTACGGAATGGTCGTACACATGGCCATCAGTGCGGTGGTCGGTGCCAAGTTCGCCTTTCTTTTCGGCAACCGGCCGAACAGCTCCGGGCGCGGGGTCAGGTATGGCCTCGCCTACGGTGCTGCCTGGTGGGTGCTTGGGCCTCTGACCTTGATGCCGCTTTTCATGGGCATGGGGCTGGGCGTCAACTGGAACCTCCAAGCTGCCACCCAGATGCTTCCGAGCCTGATGGGGCACCTGGTGTTCGGTGCTTTGCTGGGTTGGGTCTACAGCTGGTTGCAGGACGACGTTCGCAGGCTGGCTCACGCCCAGTCAGTGTGACGGGTGCCTTTGCGGGAACCGGTTGGGGACACCGCGTTTTCCTCCCGATAACCCGACAGGAACCAATCGACGCCCTCGGGCGGAGGCCCGAGGGCGTCTTTGTATGGGCAGGAGAAACTCGATGAGCGTCGCTCGCCCGGGATCTCGACCCAGCCGCTTCTCCATTCGTTTTCAGGAAAGGCCCGCACATCCAGGCCCCTATTGAATTTGACGAACGCGTTCATGCGCGTGTCCCGATCCAGCAGGTATGGGCCATGTTTCTATCTTGGAGTTCCGAAGTCGCCTATGGAGGGATACGCTGACTGGTTGCGACAGTAGTAGGTTGGTTCCACCGGGGCATCTCAACCACGGAGAGCCAAGAACTCCTCCGGGTCGAAAGCGTCGACCTGGATCACCTCATCCCTGATCTCGTCGGCGTCCAGCACCTTGTTGTGTTCCTCTTCCGAGATGATCCCGGCCTCCAGAGCCTGCTCGAGCAGCACATCACCTGGCGCTTTGTCCAAGCGCCCAGCGCGGATCGCGTCGCGGATTTTGGTCTCCACTGCTAACGCCTCCACAGCCTTGTCCAACGCCGCCTCCAGCCGGCCGAGGCCGGGTTCATCTGGAGGAGGTACGTAGATGTCGGGCGTCAGGCAGAGGCGTGCATCCCGGTCCTCGAGCAGCTCGCGGGCCACTGCCGCCCCGAGCTTGTCGCTCGGCGGGCGGAGCCGCGCCCCAAGGGGAAAGACGAAGGGGCGCAAGGCCCAGGCTGCCAAGCGGTTCGGAAGATTATCCAGGGTGCCGACGAGCGCTGTCTGGATCTGGTACAGCGCGTGAGCGCAGCCCCAGCGAACGTGCGGGAGGTCGCAATCACGTTGCCCGTCGTCGATGTACCGCTTCAGCGTGGCCGAACCCAGATACATCCACGCGAGCGCATCGGCCAGCCGGCCGCTGATCTTCTCGCGCCGCTTGAGCTGGCCACCGAGGGTTGCCATCGCGGTGTCGGATACGATCGCAAAGGCAGCGCTCATTCGGGAGAATTGGCCGAAGAGGTGCTTCACTTCCCCGTCCGCCGGTGGCTTCATGATTCGTCCGTTCGTCAGGCCCAGGAGCAACGCACGTGTAGCGTTACGAAAGACCGAGCCGACGTGTCCGAAGAAGGCGCGGTCGAAGCGGGCGAGGTCGTTTTCGGCAACCGCCTCGATCTCCTCCTGGGCGTACGCATGGCTGCGGATCGCCCCTTGCCCATAGATGATCATGGAGCGGGTGAGGATGTTGGCGCCTTCCACCGTGATCGCAATCGGGACCGCCTGATAGGCACGCGCGAGGATGTTGCGTGGTCCGCGACAGACTGCCGCGCCGGCCCGGATGTCCATTGCGTCGATCAGCACCTGGCGCATGCCCTCGGTCAGGTACGCCTTGACGATGGCCGACAGCACCGCGGGCCGCTCCCCAGCATCCACTGCTCCGGCAGTGAGCGTCCTGGCCGCATTCATCAGGTACGTCATCCCGCCGATGCGCGCTAGGGGTTCCTCGATGCCTTCAAAACGGCCGATCGGGGTGTCGAACTGCTCGCGGACGGTTGCATAGGCGCCGACCACGCGCGCCGCCAACTCGGCCGCTGCGACGGAAAGCGCCGGGAGCGAGATAGCCCGCCCGGCGGCCAGGCCCTCCATCAGCA
>JADFNY010000383.1 GCA_022563115.1 Acidobacteriota bacterium
GGGGGGGGGGGGGGGGGGGGGGGGGGGGGGGGGGGGGGGGGGGGGGGGGGGGGGGGGGGGGGGGGGGGGGGGGGGGGGGGGGGGGGGGGGGGGGGGGGGGGGGGGGGGGGGGGGGGGGGGGGGGCGGTTCGGTGGGTGGGTTGGCGTACAGGAGGCTGCGCACCGCGGCCATCTTGGCGTCCAGGCGGCGGTCGTCTCCGACGACGATCTCGAGCCGCCCGGGGACGGCGACGAGAACGATGCCCGCGCCGTCGACCCGGATGTGGTTGATCGGCTTGGGGATCTCGCCGCCGGCCTGCGCCAGCCAATCGACCACGGCCAGGGCGGAGAGCAATACGCGGCCGTGCTGCGGATCGGCCGTCAAGCGTCGTCCGGGTGCCGACTCTAGGCTGCCGCCGTCGATCAGTCGGATTTCCGGTAGCGGCGGGCGGCGCCGGTCGTAGGTATCCAGCACCACGCCTTCACGGTCGATGATGTATGTGTGGCGCTCGCCGACGACGCGGGCGGTGGGCTCGCGCGCCTCGATCGATACCACCAGGCGGTCGGGCAACACGCGGCGGATGCCGGCGCTACGCACCGCGGGAAGCTCTTCGATGGAGACTCGGAGCGCCACGAGATCGAGGGCGAGCAGGTTCTCACCGTAGGCCGGCCTCAGGCGCGCCCGCACCGGTTCGATCAGCATGTTCGGTACCTGGTGCAATCTCACGCTCTGAACCGAGAGGGCCGGCGACGTCAGAGCTCGTTGATATCCGTAGTGAGCGCCGTACGCGAGGGCGCTGAACAGGCTCACAGCAACGATCGAGCGGATCATAGCATGCACGTATCCGCGGTGACGTAGCGCCGGCCGGTTCTTCACCCGCCGCATGAACTGCGGCGAGATACTACGGAATCCGTTGCCCGTGGAGGTGGCGCCGAGACGGTGCCGCCGCCGTCGGGTGTGGTAGGTACGGCGCGAACGGCGTGGCGTCGCGGCTCGCCGCCGGAACTTTTCGTTCACCATCTGCGGATCTCCTCTTCGAGGGTGATTCCGGACTGCTCCCGGACGGCCGTCTTGACCCTCGTGATCAGTGCATCGACGTCGGCGTAGGTGGCGCCGCCACGGTTGATCAGGAAGTTTCCGTGGAGCTCTGAGATCTGCGCGTCGCCGATACCGATTCCTTTGCACCCGGCTTGATCGATGAGCCAGCCGGCGGCGTGCTCCGGATCGGGGTTCTTGAAGATGCAGCCGGCGTTGCGGGCGCCGACAGGTTGGCTTTCCCGCTTCCGGTGCTGCAACTCGAACGATCGGCCGGTGAGCTTCGATGGGTCCTCGGGGCGCACGTTCACCGCCACGGCGACGATCACGGAAGCGGCGCCTAGGCGCGCAGGAAGCTGCAGTCGGCGGTAGCTCCAAGCCAGCTCGTCGGCCTCCAGCGTTTGCCATTTTCCGGCCCCGTCGATCACCTCCAGGCGCGCCACGACATCGGCCATCTGGCCGCCCCAGCACCCGGCGTTTCCGGCGACAGCGCCGCCGATGGTGCCCGGCAGCCCGGTCGACCAGACGAGGCCGGCGAGCCCGGCGTGGGCGCTGGCTCGCAGGGCTTGCGCAGTGGGTGTTCCGGCGGGAAACAGGGCCGTCGGGGGGTGAACATCGGCCCCGTCGATCAAGCTCGTCAGGTTGATTACCGGCTCGGCGACGCCGGCGTCAGAGGCCAGCACGTTGGTGCCGCCGCCCAGGATTCGCCACGCCAGCCCGCGCTCGGTGCACCATTCCAGCACTCTTGCTACCGCCTCAGGGTGGCGGGGCCAGACCATCAGCGGCGTCGGGCCGCCGACGCCCATCGAGGTGTGACGCCCGAGGGCTTCGTCGGCTGCCGTCTCGCAGCCCTCGCCTCTGCAAATCGCTTCCAGTTCGGCCACCGCGGTGACCCCCCAGCCGGCGCAGGGAAAAGCGTTATCGTGTGCGTGGGCGTTCATCATCGTCGCTTCAGGCACCCTTTCCCGACACCGAAGCGGCGGATTCGCCGGCGTTCGGATCGGCGTCCACGGTGCCGTGGCGGAGACGCTCAACCAGATCACGGGCCACCTTCCAAACATCGCCGGCGCCCAGCGTCAACACCAGATCGCCCGCCCGTACCATGTCCGTGAGTGCCTCGGTGGCTTGCTCGAGGTTCTCGACGCCGTGGACCGCCTTGTGGCCGTGCTCGACGATCGACGTGGCTAGAGCCTCGCTCGTCACACCTGGGATCGGCTCCTCACCGGCAGCGTAGATCGGCAACACGAATACGGAGTCAGCTTGATAGAACGCGCGGCCGAAATCCTCCATCAGCAACTGGGAGCGCGAGTAGCGGTGCGGCTGGAAGCAGACGATCGTGCGGCGGTCCCAGGCGTCGCGCACCGTCGACAGGACGGCGCGAATCTCGGTGGGATGGTGGCCGTAGTCGTCGATCACCAGTATGTCGTTGACGGCGCCGATCTGTTGCATACGCCGGTCGGTGCCGGCGAACACCGCCAGCGTCCTGGCGATGGTGGCGAAATCGATATCGAGCTCGCGTGCCACCGCGATGGCGGCGAGCGTATTGAGGGCGTTGTGGCGGCCGTGCAGACGCAAGCGCACCTTGCCGGCCAGCTCGCCGTCCATGTAGCAGGCGAACGAGGTTCCGTCGGGCTGCACCACGACGTCGGCGGCGCGGATGTCGGCCTGGGACGAGAAGCCGTAGGTAATCAGCTTGCGCTTGATGCGCGGAATCACCTCCTGGATGTTGGGGTCATCGAGGCAGACGATGCTGGCGCCGTAGAACGGCACACTGTTCAGGAAGGTCACGAACGAGCGCTGTAGCTCATCGAAGTCGCGGTAGTGATCGAGGTGTTCGCGGTCGATGTTGGTGACGATCGCGAAGGTGGGGGACAGCCGCAGGAAGGAGCCGTCCGACTCGTCCGCCTCGGCGACGAGGAAGTCGCCGTGGCCGAGCCGGGCGTTGGTTCCCCAGGCCTGCAGGCGCCCGCCGATGACTACGGTAGGGTCGAGGTCGGCGCCCTCGAGAACGGTGCCGAGGATCGACGTGGTCGTGGTCTTGCCGTGCGAGCCCGCGACCGCGATGCTGTGCTTCATGCGCATGAGCTCGGCGAGCATCTCGGCGCGTGGGATCACCGGAATGCCTCTCTGGACGGCCTCGGTCACCTCGGCGTTGTCGCTGCTCACCGCCGACGACGTCACCACGACGTGGGCGCCCGCGACCTGCTCGGCCTGGTGGCCGATGTAGATGGTGCCGCCGAGCTGCTCGAGCCGTCGGGTAATCGGCGAGGCGCGCAGGTCGGAGCCCGACACCTCGTAGCCGAGGTTGATCAGCAGCTCGGCGATGCCGCTCATACCGATGCCGCCGATTCCCACGAAATGAATATTCTGACGTCGTTTGTACATCGCGATTGTGCTTCCTTCTCTTCCCGATACTCCCCGGGGCGGTGCAAAGCGCGATCAGCGGCGAGAGGCCAGCCGATCAAGCCGGTCCACAATGACCCGTGCGGCGTCGGGTCTGGCGAGGGCCCGGGCTTTCCTGCCCATCTCCCCGGCCCGTTCCGGGTCACCCGCGATCTCCATCAAGGTCCGGGCCAGCCCGTCCGCCGAGAGATCCCGTCCCAG
>JADFNY010000384.1:0-2373 GCA_022563115.1 Acidobacteriota bacterium
TCAGGAATCGATCGTTACGCCGGGAAAGATCTCGCGCCCGGGCGGTACACTAGGAGTAGCATGCCGCTTCGGCGTGGGAGGAGAGCGAGCCATGAAGATGTTCGCGAACCACTACTCGGACACACCGCACGGCGAGTCGCATCCGACGATCTCGGTCAGCGTCTTGCTGACCTTGCTCTTCGTCGGCGCCCAGTGGGTGATCTTTGTGTTGGCCATCACGACGAGTGTCGGGGAACCGACGATCTACAGCGGCAGCAACCCATTCGCCACAGTGTCGATGGTGGTCGCGATGCTGTTGCTTGTCTTTCTGGCGGTCGACTTGCGGCGCAACCGACTCGAAGCGCACGGCGGCCAGCGCTTCCAGTACATCGTCTTCGGACTTGCTTTAACCCTGCTCGGCGCGTTCATGTTCTTTCTGGTGGGCGCGATTCAGCAGGGTTCGCTCGGCTAACGCTGGGATCGCCGCGATCGACCAGCACCGGGCCATGACATTGGCGCGACCGGGAATGAAGAGGCCGAGCCGTAACATTGGCTCGACGGGGTTGAAGGAATCCGAGCCGAAAGCCTGATCGGGTACAGTTTCAGCATGCGGTCCCGGCCCACCCGAACCACAACGCTCGTCGACTGTGCCTTTCTGGCCTTGGGCGTCTGCGCCTTACTAGCCTTAGGTGTCGTCGCCGCCTGCGACCGTGGTCCATCGGCTGCCGAACGCGCCCTACGGGAGGCCCGCGAGACGTTCGTCGCCGGCGACTACGCCGATGCGCAGCTCCAGTTCCGGCGTGCGGTGCCGTTGGATCGGCAGCAGGCGACTCTCGGCGTGGCCCGCAGCCACCACCAGCTGCACGACTACGAAGCGGCTCTCCTGCGTTACGACCGGGCCCTCGAGCTCGATCCGAGCGACAGCCTTACCTGGGAGGGTTATCTCGGCGCCCTGGCCTGGGGTGGCATCCTCGAGGGCAACGGGGGTCGTCTCGAGACCGCCCTCGCATCGGCTCCTGCCGCCCTTCTCGCCGTCCCCGAGAATCCCGAGATCTACCACCACGTCCGCACCGCCGCGGCGGAGCTCAACCGGTTGCCCGAGTACGCCGCGATCCTCGAATCGGTCGCCGACGAGCTGCCGGACAACCCGGTGCTGCGCATCGAGCTGGCCAAGGCCCGCATTGAGGATGCACGCCGCGCCTCGAACGCTGCCGTCACGGCCGGCGATGCGGAAGCGCCAGCGCTGACCGAAATCACCGCGGCGCTCGAATCATCGCTGCGTGCCGAGCTCGACGAAGTCTCGTCCGCGGCGCTGACCGACTCGTCGACGCCGCCCGGGGTCTTCTACCAGCTTGCCGTCGGCTACGACCTGCTCGGCGAGGTAGAGAACTCGACCGCGGCGCTCGAATCACTCGAACGCACCGAAGAAGGCCGCCGCATGGCGGAGCGTCCCCGCTACCAGCAGTTCTTGAACCAGTGGATTGCGGTTTTCGACGCCGATACCGCCACCCGGCTGGAGGTCACCGAACGTTGGCTGCCTCGCTTCCAGCCGTCGTGGACCAACGATCACAGCCGCCACCGGGCGATCCTCGGCATGCAGTTCGACCTGCTGGTCGCCGCGGCGAAGGAGGAGGCGGCGGCGGCAGGGGACCCGGAGCCTTCGAGCGACGGCGTCGCAGCCGACCAGCCGTCGCCGCTGACCGAAGACGAAGCCGACCGCATCGCTACCATCGGGCGCCGCCTGGCGCGCATCGACACATGGGGCGGCGCCTCCCACTACGTCGAGACGGCGAGCGTCCTGGCGCGCACCCCATCGCACTACGTCACCGCCGTGCGTGTAACGGAGGACGGCATCGAAGCGTTGCGCGAGGGCCGTGCCGGGCTGATCTACCCGGGAACCCCGGCGAACGAGCGCGAACAGCTCCGCATGCGCTACCTGGCGGTGCTCATGCAGCTCCAGGGCCAGGCGCTGCACAACCTCGATCGCGACGACGACGCCGAGCAGGTCTTGCGCGAGGCCATGGCGCTGCACCCGGTGGCCGCGAGCTACGCCGTGCTCGGCGGCCTGCTGCTCGACCAGGATCGCGAGGCCGAGGCGTTCGACCTGTTCGTCGCTGCCCTGGCGCACGGCTTCAGCGCTGCCGAGACGACGCTCGAGGAACAGACGCGCGCCTCGGCGCTCGAGGCCGCGGCCCGCATCGGCGCCTCACCCGACGTTATCGACGCCGCGGTCGGCTTTGCCGCCGAGCGCTTCGCCGAGGAGCGCGACCGCGAGATCGTCGCCGACCCGATCGATACCCCGGCGCCCGACTTCGAGCTCGCCGACACCGCCGGGGGAAGCTGGCGCCTGGCGGACCTCGCCGGCAAGGTCGTCGTGCTCAACTACTGGGCCAC